>JAICYE010000608.1 GCA_025934385.1 Acidimicrobiia bacterium
GTCACCTTGGCCTCGACGTAGGTGGGGTGGATGTCGGTCTTCATAGCGTCACCTCAGTTGTTGGGCGTCGGGCTCTTGGCGATCTCCGCCAGGAACTCGTCGTTGCTCTTCGTGGTGCGGATCTTGTCCATCAGGAGCTCGAGACCGGCCCCGCCCTCGAGGGCGTTGAGCACGCGGCGCAGCTTCCACACCAGCTGCAGCTGCTGACGGTCGAAGAGCAGCTCCTCGTGCCGGGTCGACGACGCCTCGACGTCGATGGCCGGGTAGATCCGCCGCTCGGCCAGGCGGCGGTCGAGGCGCAGCTCCATGTTGCCCGTCCCCTTGAACTCCTCGAAGATCACCTCGTCCATCCGGCTGCCCGTCTCGATGAGGGCGGTGGCCAGGATGGTCAACGATCCGCCCTCCTCGATATTCCGGGCGGCGCCGAAGAACTTCTTCGGCGGGTAGAGGGCGCCGGAGTCGACGCCACCGGACAGGATCCGGCCCGAGGCCGGGGCGGCCAGGTTGTAGGCCCGGGCCAGGCGGGTGATGCCGTCGAGGATGATGACGACGTCCTTCCCGGTCTCGACCAGCCGCTTGGCCCGCTCGATGGCCAGCTCGGCCACCTGGGTGTGCTCCTCGGCCGGGCGGTCGAAGGTCGAGGCGACGACCTCGCCGTTCTGGACGTGGCGCCGCATGTCGGTGACCTCTTCCGGCCGCTCGTCGACGAGCAGCACGATGAGGTGCACCTCGGGATTGTTCCGCTCGATGGACTGGACGATCTGCTTCATGATCGTCGTCTTGCCCGCCTTGGGCGGGGAGACGATGAGGCCCCGCTGGCCCTTCCCGATGGGGGAGACGAGATCGACGATCCGCCCGGTCAGGTTGTTGGGGTCGCTTCCGATCTCGAGGCGCAGCTTCTCGTCGGGGAACAGCGGCGTGAGGTCCTCGAAGCGGGGGCGGGTGCGGGCCTCCTCCGGGCTCTGGCCGTTGATCTCGTCGAGGCGGAGCAACGCCGGGTACTTCTCGTTGCTGGCCGCCGGACGGGTGGCGCCCTTCAGGTAGTCGCCCTTGCGCATCCCGAAGCGCCGTATCTGGGAAGCCGACACGTAGACGTCGCCCCGGCCGGCCAGGAAGCCGCTGGTCCGCATGAAGCCGTAGCCCTCGTCGCGGATCTCGAGCAGCCCCTGGACCTCGATGGGGTCGCCGGTCGGCTCGAACGGGCGGGTCTCCCGCTCGCGTTCCCGCTCCCGCTCCCGCGGCTGGTGCTGGTTGCCGCCGCCTCCGCCGTCGGTGGGGGCGGCGTCGAAGCCCCGGTCGCGGCCCCGCCGCCGACGCCGACGGCTGCGGCCCTCGCCCATGCCCTCCCGGAGATCGCTCTCGACCCGGTGGCCCGCCTGTCCGCCGCGGCTGTCCTCGACCGGTTCGGGAGTGGTGCCGGCGGCCTGTCCGCCGTCGGTCGCGCCGGCCGCCGCCGCAGCCCGGGTGGGCGCGGCGGTGGTGGGGGCGCCGCCCGCACCGGCGCCGGACTCGAAGGAGAAGCGCTGGGGCCCGCCCGGCCCCCGCCCGGCGCCGGGCGGCCCGCCGCTCGATCCCTCGGAGGCGGA
>JAICYE010000284.1 GCA_025934385.1 Acidimicrobiia bacterium
GCGTAGACGAGGACGTTCGTGTCAACGAAGATCGGCACGGTCGTGGAGTTCCTCGCGCCCCGGATAGGGCGACCGGCGATGACGGAGATGGGTCGTCGGACGGCCGAGATAGGCGTGCATCGCCGACTCGTACCGTTCTTCCGAGCGCATGTGATCCCGCAGCAGCTCGCCGACGAGGCGGGAGACGCTCGTGTCGCGCCGGGCGGCCTCCAGCCGGGCCCAGCGGGCCGTCTCCTCGTCGAGCGTGATCGTCACGTTCCGCTTCTCCACGAAGTCAGTGTAGCACGGACTTCGTGGGCAGCGGGGCAGATCACCGTGGCAGGGGGGAATCGGGCCGCAGGGTGACGAATAGAACCCTGTCACTCGGAAGAGTTGTCCGGCGCGGTCACCTTCGTTCCAGCCGTCCCCCTCGTACGGTTCGGGCAGTTCGGTGGCCACCGCCGGGTGGATCGGCGGCGCAGCCCCCGCGATGTGCCGCCGCCAGTGGGAGGCAGCGTTGGGTCACCGGACCATGGCTGGAGGGCGTATCGGGCGCCGTCCGGCGCTGGCCGCCTTGTTCGCCGGCCTGGCGCTGGCGGCGGCGGGGCTGGTTCCGGCGATCGCCGCCGACCAGGGCTCCGGGGCCTCCTCCACCGGGGGTCCGGCCGCCCGCCCGTCCGCCTCCACGTCGTCGAGCCGGGCCAGCGCCCCTCGTTCGGCCGCCGCCGTCGAGGACGCCGCCGACAACGTCGACCGCCTGGTGGTGCGCACGACGAAACCCCTGGCCCGCAGCGACGAGAACGCCCTGGCGGCGTCGGTCGGCGGGCACAACGCCGGCGACGTCCAGCCGAAGGTCTTCGACGTCGACGTCCCCAAGGGGCAGGGCTCGTCGGCCGCCCGGAAGCTCAAGCAGAACAGCCAGGTGGCCCGGGTCGAGGCCGACGTCCGGTTCAAGTCGGCCGAGATGCCGCCGACCGAGCCCCAGCCGCTGGTCCCGTCCGGCGCCGCCACCGGCTCCGGCGCTGGCGCCGCCCCGCCCCCGGTCAACGAACGCTGCTACGCCGGGTGCGCCCTGACGTTCGACGGCGGCCAGACCTCCCGCATCTACAGCCAGTCCGACTTCATGCACGTCGGCGCCCCGGAGGCCTGGGCCGTGACCCACGGCGACCCCAACATGCTGGTGGCCGTCGTCGACACCGACGTCGACGCCTCCCAGCCCGACCTGGCCGGCAAGGTCATCGTCGGCAAGAACTTCTCCGGCGACGACACCCCTGACCCCGAGGGCCACGGCACGGCGGTGGCCGGGCTCATCGCCGCCATCCCCAACAACGGCATCGGCATCGCCGGGCTGGGGTGGAACACCAAGGTGCTGTCGGTGCGGGTGCTCGACAGCCAGGGGGCCGGGCTGGCCAGCAAGATCGCCGCCGGCATCCGCTACGCCGCCGACTATCCCGGCGTGAAGATCATCAACCTGTCCCTCCAGCAGGACAGCAACGACGCCAGCAAGGTCTCCGGCGAACTGCAGGACGCCATCGCCTACGCCCAGGGCAAGGGGCTCCTCGTGGTGGCGGCGGCCGGCAACCAGCCGGTGGCGAGCCCCAGCTACCCGGCCGCCTTCCCCGGCGTGGTGTCGGTGGCGGCGGTCGACGGCTCCGACGACTCGCTGGCCAAGTTCTCCCGCTACGGGCCGTGGGTCGACCTCGCCGCCCCCGGCGTCGGCGTCCTCACGCTGGCCACGCCCTGTTCCGACGGCAACTGCTGGGTCACGCCCGACGGCACGTCGTTCGCCACGCCGATCGTCTCGGCCTCCGCCGCCCTCGTCTGGGCGGCCAATCCCGGGATGACCGCCACGCAGGTCGCCGCCCGGCTCATGAACACGGCCGACCCCATCGCCGGGACGGGCACCAACTTCAGCAACGGGGAGATCGACGTCGGCCGGGCGGTGAGCGGGACCACCGTCGCACCGCTGGCGGCGGCGCCGGGGACGGCGTCGATGTCGGCCACCGGCGGCTTCCCGGAACCGACCGGGAAGGGCTACTGGCTGGCGGCGTCCGACGGCGGGATCTTCAGCTATGGCAACGCCACCTTCCTCGGGTCGACCGGCGCCATCGCCCTCAACCGGCCGATCACCGGCCTGGCGGCCACCCCGACCGGGAAGGGGTACTGGCTGGTGGCGTCGGACGGCGGCATCTTCGCCTTCGGCGACGCCGCCTTCTCCGGCTCGACCGGGTCGCTCCAGCTCAACAAGCCGATCGTCGCCATGACGCCGACGCCGAGCGGGCGGGGCTACTGGCTGGTGGCATCGGACGGGGGCATCTTCGCCTTCGGTGACGCCCCCTTCTACGGGTCGACCGGCAACCTGGTGCTCAACAAGCCGATCGTCGGCCTGGCGGCGACGCCGTCCGGCCGGGGCTACTGGCTGGTGGCGTCGGACGGGGGCATCTTCGCCTTCGGCGACGCTCCGTTCTTCGGCTCGACCGGCAACCTGCGGCTGAACCGGCCGATCGTCGACCTGGCGCCGTCCCCCCAGGGTGACGGCTACTGGATGGTGGCGTCCGACGGCGGCGTGTTCGCCTTCGGCGGGGCGGCGTTCTACGGCTCCCCGGCCGGCACGGTGACCGGCAGCGTCGTCAGCCTGGCGGCCACCCCGACCGGCAACGGCTACTGGATCGTCGGCGACGACGGCAGCGTCTACAACTTCGGCGCCGCCCAGTACCTCGGCGGGCTCGGCGGCGTGCCGCTCAACCGCCCGATCGTCGGCCTCGCCGTCCGCTGATTTCTTGCCGCGGCAGGCGCGGCAATGTTCAGGAGCGCCGCCGGGGCCGGGTCGGCCGCCAGGGGCTCAGGACTTTGATGGCAGCCTCGGCGTCGAACGGGAGGATGTGCTCGCCGAACGTGGAGAAGACCTCGGCGGCGATGGCGGCGAGCTCCGAATTATGGTACCTGATTTGATACCATGCACAGGTGGACGCACCGTCGATCCTGGCCGACGTCCGCCGGCGCTCGGGGCTGACGACCCGGCAGCTGGCCCGCCGGGCCGGGACGTCGCATTCGGCCGTCACCGGCTACGAACGCGGCTGGCGAGTTCCGAGCGCCGGCACCCTCCTGCGGCTGGTGGCGGCCTGCGGCTTCGACCTCGAGGTCGAGGTGCACGCCCGCGGGCCGGTGGAGGACCGGCCCCGAAGGGGGCGGGAACTCATCGAGGTGCTGGAGCTGGCCGAGCAGTTTCCGGCGGCCCACGGCGAGGCGATCAGCGGCCGGTTCCCGAGCCGGTGAGCGCCCTGGCCGGCAAGGTCGTCGAGCTGCACCGGGCGCTGGAGGCGGCCTCCATGCCCCACGCCTTCGGCGGCGCGCTGGCCCTGGCGTGGTGCACCCGCCGGCCGCGGGCCACGAGCGACATCGACCTCAACGTCTTCGTGCCGGCCGCCTCGGCCGGGCAGGTGCTCGAGGCTCTTCCCACCGGAGTCGCCCGGACGGGGCAGAGCGAGGAGCGCCTCCGGACGGACGGCCAGGTGAGGCTGTGGTGGGGCGAGACGCCCGTCGACCTCTTCCTCAACACCGCACCGTTCCATGAGACCGCCGTGGGCCGGGTGTCGCTCGAACCATTCGCCCGCGAGATGATCCCCTTCCTGGCCTGTTCCGATCTGGCCGTCTTCAAGGCCTTCTTCGACCGCCGGCGCGACTGGGCCGACATCGAGGACATGCTGGTCGCCGGCAGCGTCGACGTGGACGCGGTCTCCGGCGTGTTGGCCGACTACCTGGGATCGGCCGATGACCGGATCGCCAGGCTCCGGGCGATCGAGGCCGAGGTTCAGGGCAGGGGCTGAACGGTGGCGGCCACCTGCATGAGGTAGCGGCCATA
Source organism: Acidimicrobiia bacterium (assembly GCA_025934385.1). Next base: position 3,842 of record JAICYE010000284.1, read on the forward strand.
GCCGCTCTTCATCAGGCCACTGGCCAGCGTCTCGAGCTGCTCCCGGGTGATGTAGCCCTCCCGGTAGGCCACCTCTTCGGGGCAGCCGATCTTGAGGCCCTGGCGTTCCTCGATGACCTGGACGAACTGGGCCGCCTGCATCAGCGACGTGTAGCTCCCGGTGTCGAGCCAGGCCGTCCCCCGGGGGAGGACGGCGACCTCGAGCTTCCCGGCCTCGAGGTAGGCCCGGTTGAGGTCGGTGATCTCGTACTCGCCCCGGGCGCTGGGCTCGAGCTTGCCGGCCAGGGCCACGACCTCGTTGTCGTAGAAGTACAGCCCGGGGATGGCGTAGCTCGACTTGGGGGCGGCGGGCTTCTCCTCCAGCGACAGCGCCC
>JAICYE010000212.1 GCA_025934385.1 Acidimicrobiia bacterium
GCCGGCGCGACCAATCGAGCATAGGCGGGGCCGGCCGGGGCACCCTCATCGCCGGAAGGCCAGCACCACCCCCTCCGGGGCGGGTTCGGTGACGGGCGGGCCGAACCCCTCGGCGGCCAGGGCCGGGCCCGCCAAGCGGGCCCGCAGTGCCACCAGATCTCCGGTTCTGGGCAGGAAAAACCGCGGATTGCGCGGTCTTTCCTGCCGAGATCGGACGGCTGCCGGCGCGACGGCGGCCCGGGCGATGCCGGCCACGCCGGCCTGCCCGTCGCCGACCACCGCCACCACCCACGAGTCGTCGTCGGCGGGCAGGCCGGCCAGCGGCTCGACCAGGTGGGCCAGGACGAGCAGCTCCGGCCCCTCGCCGTCGGCCGAGGCCCGGGCGGCGGCCTCGACGAACAGGTCCGACCCGGCCCGGGCCGCCACCCAGCGCACGGCGAGGCCCGACCGCCCGGCCGCCGCCGCCACCGCCGACTCCAGATGGGCGGCAACGGCGGCGCTGAGGGGATCGAGCCCGACGGTGGGCTGGCGGGCGCAGGCCACCCCGGGGGGCAGGGGGTGCCCCCCTGACACGGGCGTCAGCCGCCAAAGGTCGATGACCGGATGGCCGGCCACCAGCGGGGCGGCGCGCATGGCGGCGGCGAACCCGACCGGGTCGTCGACCCGCCACGGGCCGGTGAGCAGGGCGGTGACGGTGGCGAACGACGCCGGCCCGGCGACGGGGACCGGCGCCCGTCCGCCGGGCAGGTCGGTTCCGAACAGGGCGGTGACGATGCCCCGGCCGCCGGAGGCCGGATGGCGGCACATGGCCGCGGCCATCTCCGGGGAATGGCTTCGGGAGGCGGAGAGCTCAGGCATGCCCGTACCCTACGGACGGCCTGTGACAGTGACCCGGGGACGGGGGTGTCCCCCGAGCGGCGGCGTGAGCCGCCAGAAGAAGGACGAATGACGACACCCACCGGTAACCCCGGCCCCGGCTCCGGGGTCGGACCGTCGTGAGTTATCTGCCGACGCGTCTGGTCAGCGCCGCCGAGCGTGGCGGCACCATCACGTTCCTCTCCGCCGACGGGCCCGATGGCGGCCAGCGGGTCGAGTGGGCCGTCCTCCACGAGGAGGCCAAGGCGATGGCCGTGGCCCTGGGCCGGCGGGGCGTGGGCCCGGGCTCCCACGTGGCGCTCCTCGGCCCCACGTCCCGGGCGTTCGTCACCGCCATCCAGGCCGTGTGGCTGGCCGGCGGCACGGTGGTGGTGCTGCCGCTGCCGATGCGGATGAACTCCTTGGAGGACTTCGTGGCCCAGACCCGCACCCGGGTCCGGGCCTCCGACACGTCGCTGGTGGTCGCCGACCCGATGCTGGCCGGGTTCATCCAGCCCGAGCCCGGCGACCCGCCGGTGGTGCTGCTCGACGAGCTGACCGGCGACGCCAGCGACCCCTGGGCGTGGGAGGTCCCCAAGGAGGACCCGACCGCGCTGGCCGTCCTCCAGTTCACCAGCGGGTCGACCGCCGACCCCAAGGGCGTGATGCTGCCCCACGCCACGATCTGCGCCAACCTCGACGCCATCGCCGAGGCGGCCCGCCTCGATCCCGCCGACGACGTCCTGTGCAGCTGGCTGCCGCTCTACCACGACATGGGGCTCATCGGGCTGCTGGCACTGGGCATGACCACGGGCACCGACCTCGCCCTGGCCGCCCCGCAGGACTTCCTGGCCGCCCCGGCCCGCTGGATGGAGTGGATGTCGGCGCAGAGGGCCACCGCCACCGCCGGCCCGAACTTCTCCTACGCCCTGGCCGCCCGGGCCCTGCGCCGCTTCGCCCCGGGCACTCTCGACCTGTCCCGCTGGCGGATCGCCCTCAACGGCGCCGAGGCCGTCGACCCCAAGGCGGTGGCCGACTTCGTGGCCGCCGGCGCCCCCCACGGCCTCGATCCGGGCGCCGTCTTCCCGGCCTTCGGCATGGCCGAGGCGACGCTGGCCGTCACGTTCCCCGACCCCGGTCGGGGGCTGCGGACCGATCCGATCGACCGCCATGTCCTCGAGACCGACGCCTATGCCGCCCCGGCCGATGGCGACGGCGCGGGCACCCGGCACCTCGTGCTGCTCGGCCGGCCCGTCCCCGGGCTGGAGATCCGGATCGTCGACCCGGTCAGCGGCGACGTCCGGGGCGAGCGGGAGGTCGGCGAGCTCGAGATCCGGGGCTCCTCGGTCACCAGCGGCTACTACCGCCGGCCCGACGCTACCGACGGCGCCTTCCACGACGGCTGGCTCCGGTCCGGCGACCTCGGCTACCTCGTCGACGGCGAGCTCGTCGTCTGCGGCCGCATCAAGGACCTCATCATCGTCGGCGGCCGCAACGTCTACCCGGAGGACGTCGAGCGCGCCGCCGCCTCGGTCGACGGCGTGCGGGCCGGCAACGTCATCGCCTTCGGGGTCGACGGGCGGCGGGGCAAGGAAGCGCTCGTCGTGGTGGCCGAGTCCAAGGACCCCGACCTGGAGGGCGTGCGGGCGGCGGTGGCCGGCCGGGTCCGGGAGGTCGTCGGCCTGCCTCCGGAGGAGGTCGTGCTGGTCGAGCCGGGGACGCTGCCCAAGACGTCGTCGGGCAAGCTCCAGCGGTCGCTGTGCCGGTCCCGCTACCTGAGCGCGGCGCTGACGTCCCGCTGAGGGGCCGGTTCGGGGCCCCTGAATGGTAGAAACGGCCCCGATGCCGCCCCCCGTACCAACAAAACGGTGATCGCCGAAGCGCTGGCCGGCCGGCGCGTCGCCGTCACCGGGGCCACCGGCTTCCTCGGGACGGCGCTGGTCGAACGGCTCCTCCGCTGCGTGCCGGACTGCGAGGTGCTGCCGCTGGTGCGGCCGGGGCGGCGGGCCGGGGCGGCCGAGCGGGTCCGGCGCGACATCCTCCGCAACGACGCTTTCGACCGGCTCCGGCGGGAGTGGGGCGACCGCTTCGACACCGAGGTCGCCCGCCGCGTCCGGCCACTGGGCGGCGACGTCTCGGTCGAGGGCCTCGGGCTGTCCGACGAGGACCGGGCGGCGCTGGCCGGCGTCGACGTCGTCATCCACTCCGCCGCCGCCGTGTCGTTCGACTCGCCGCTCGACGCCGCCGTGGCGGTCAACCTGCTCGGCCCGTCCCGCGTGGCCGGCGCGTTGCGGGCGGCCGGCTCCGGCGCCCACCTCGTGGCCGTCTCCACCGCCTACGTGGCCGGCAACCGCCGGGGCGAGGCGCCCGAGGCGCTGCTGGCCGACACGCTGTTCTCCACCGAGGTCGACTGGCGGGGGGAGGTGGCCGGCGCCGAGCGGGCCCGGGCCGACGCCGACGCCGAGAGCCGCCGGCCGGAGAAGCTGCGCCGCTTCATGAAGGCCGCCCGCGCCGAGCTCGGCGCCGCCGGCTCGCCGCTGCTCGCCTCCCGGGCCGAGCGGCTCCGGGAACAGTGGGTCGACGACCGGCTCGTCGAGCTGGGCCGCGCCCGGGCTGCGGCCCTGGGCTGGCCCGATGCCTATGCGTACACGAAGGCTCTTGGAGAGCGGGCGCTGGCCGAGACCCGGGGCGACGTCCCCGTCAGCATCGTGCGGCCGTCGATCATCGAGTCGGCTCTGGCCGAGCCCTACCCGGGCTGGATCCGGGGATTCCGCATGGCCGAGCCGGTCATCATCTCCTATGCCCGGGGACTGCTGAAGGAGTTCCCGGGGCTCCCGGAGGGCATCGTCGACGTCATCCCCGTCGACCTCGTGGTGTCGGCCACGCTGGCGGTGGCGGCCGGCGCGGCGCCGGCCGGTGGCCCGGTGGTCTACCAGGCGGTGACGGGCAGCCGGAACCCGCTCAAGTACCGCACCCTGGTCGACCTCGTGCAGGACTGGTTCTCGGCCCGGCCACTCTACGATGACAGCGGCCAGCCGATCGTGGTGCCCGACTGGTCGTTCCCCGGTCGGGGCAAGGTCCGCCGGCAGCTGCAGCGGGCGGTGAAGGGCCTCGCCGCGGCGGAGAAGGCCGCCGGCCACCTCCCGGTGCGGGGCGCCCGGGCCGATTTCGCCGCCCGGCTCGAGGAACGGCGCACGCAGGCCGAACGGGCGCTCGGCTACGTGGAGCTCTACGGCGCCTACGTGGAAACGGAGGCCCGCTTCGACGACCGGCGGACGGCGGCGCTGTGGGAATCGCTGCCCGAGGCCGACCGGGCGGCGTTCTGCTTCGACCCGACCACGATCGACTGGGCGGCCTACGTGCACGACGTGCACCTGCCGTCGATCGTCCACCATGCCCGGGTGCGGACGAAGCCCGGCCCCCGGGGCGGCCTCTCCCGCAGCGACCGGGGGCGGCGGGCGGTGCTGGCCCCCGAGCGGAGCCTGGCGGTCTTCGACCTCGAGAACACGCTGGTGGCGTCGAACGTCGTCGAGTCGTACTCCTGGCTGGCCAGCCGGCGGATGGACACCGGCCAGCGCGTCCGGTTCGTGGCCCGCATGCTGTCGGAGGCGCCGTCGCTGCTGGCGCTCGACCGGCGCGACCGGGGCGACTTCCTGCGGCACTTCTACCGCCGCTACGACGGCGCGCCCGCCGACCGGCTGCGGGCCGACGCCTGGGAGCTGTTCTCCGATCTCCTGCTGGAGAAGGCGTTCCCGGCCGGGCTGCGGCGGGTGCGGGAGCACCGCCGGCTCGGCCACCGCACCGTGCTGCTGACCGGGGCGCTCGACTTCGTGATCGAGCCCCTGCGGCCGCTGTTCGACGACGTCGTCTCGGCCACGCTCGACGAGCGGGACGGGCGCCTCACCGGCGAGCTGCTGGCCGTGCCTCCCACCGGGGAGGCGAGGGCGCTGCTGCTGGCCCAGTACGCCGACGCCCACGACCTGTCGCTGTCGGACGCCGTGGCCTATGCCGACTCGGCGTCGGACCTGCCGATGCTGGAGTCGGTGGGCTACCCGGTGGCCGTGAACCCCGAGCCGAAGCTGGCCACCATCGCCCGCCGGCGGGGCTGGCACGTCGAGCACTGGTCGAAGGCCCCCGGCGGCCCGAGGCCTCTGCTGCCCATGGGATCCCGGGCATGAAGGCCCAGTCATGAAAGCGCTGCGCTTCTCCCGCTCGGTGCCGCGCTTCGCCGCCGCCCGCGTCGCCGGAGCGGTGCAGC
>JAICYE010000481.1 GCA_025934385.1 Acidimicrobiia bacterium
CAGCCAGGGCGGGTCCTCGACGCTCTGCCACAGGGTGAGCCGCGTGCCCACGGCCGTGGGGGCCAGCTCCCAGCGGACGACCTGTGCCGGGGTGGTGAACGGCGCGCCGTCGACCTCGAAGGCGAGGCGGACGGGCTCGGCCGGGTCGAACGGCGCGGAGGACGAGGCGAGGCAGCGGACTCCGCCCTCGGCGACGTCGAGGATCGTGACCGCCCAGGTGCTCCGCCGACCGAGGCCGGTCACCCGGCCGACCAGGACGACCGGGACGCGGGCGTAGCGGCGGCGCTGGAACACGACCGGCCCGCCACCGGCGACGAGCTCCCAGGCCGGCACGATGCCGGCGCGCGTCACCCGTCCGACGCGGGCTTCGACCATGCCGACGCCGCGGGGGTTGGTCCACCGCAGGGCCACCGATTCGGTCGGAGCGGTGACCGGCCGGAGGGTAGCGGGGTTCTGGGGGACGGCGACGGCCAGGCGGTCGGCCCGACGGTCCTCGACCCGGGAGGCCAGCCAGGTGCCCCAGGCGGAGGCGAACATCTCGATGCGTTGGTTGATCTCGGGCCAGGGCCCCGGCCGGCGGGTGACGTCGTCCGGGTCGGCTGTCTCCCCGAAGGCGGGCTTCATGGGAGGGGTCAGGCCGCCAGCCGGGGGGCCAGCAGCGACGTCCACAGGGCGGGGGTCGCCGGGCGGCCGTCGAGCCGGCCGACAGGAATGCCGCACTGGAGCACGGCGGCCGGGCTGACGGTGGTGTCGACGTCGGTGACCCCGAGGGCGTCGAAGCCGCCGAGCCGTTCGGCCCAGTCGAAGAGATCCTCCGGCTTGCGACCGGCGTCGACGGCGCCCCACACCATGGTCGGTTCGAGGGCGTCGATGATGCGGCGGGCCCAGTCGCCCGCCCGGCCGATGGGGGCGTCGACGGCCACGATGGTCGGCCGGGGCCGCCGGCGCCAGCTGCGGCGCCACTCGGCCGCCGTGTCCACGGCGGTGATGCGGCGCTCGGCGGGGATCGCCCGGCCCTTGTAGCCGATCGAGGCGACGAGGAGCGCGCCGGCGTCGAGGCGGAGGTCGGCGGCGATCTGGCGGGCGAGGGCGACGGCCGCTTCCCGGCCGCCGGCGACGACGATCACCGCCCCCGGGGCCTGCGGGAGCGGCACCGGGGAGGGCAGGTGCTCCAGCAGACCGAGGAGCCAGCCCGAGGGGTCGCTGCCGGCGCCCGGCGCGGGGCGGTCGACGGCGGCGCGCCGGATGTCCTCGGGGAGTCCGAGCCGGGCCAGCGTCCGGTTGTCGATGGCTGCCGGCGCCGGCGTCGGGGCCAGGGTCGGCATCGAGGCCGGCTCGGGCTGCGCTTCCATGTGCCGGGTGATGGAGTCGAGGATCGCCGAGAACTGCGGCTGCTCAGTTGAGATCGACGGGATCGGAGCGGACTCGGTGTCGCTCACCCCGTCCGCCAAGCTCAGGAGCCGGTCGCAGAAGGCTTCGGTGGCCTCGAGACCAAACTCCGCCGGAAGCTCGGCGGGGGCGTCATCATCGACGTCGACCACGACCTCGAAGCGCTCCCGGGCGAAGAACCCGCCGACGCCGCCCCTGCGGAGGCGGTTGGCCTCCACGATCGTGGCCGCGTCGCCGAAGCGGTTCCGGACCTCCTCGAGGACCGACTCCAGGTTCCTTCCCTCACACCGTTGCAGGGACAAGGCTCACCACTCCCATGCTCTCGAGTTCGAGCTGCCGGCCGATCTCCGGATAGGAGAGGACGGCGAGCCCGGCGTTGACATTGCGGATCAGCCGGCGCAGCGCCGGTCGGGCCGGAGCGGCGCAGACGAGCACCGGCTGGCGGCCCCGCTGCTCGGCGGCGGTGGCGGCGGCCTGGACCTCGGCCAGGAGCCGTTCGGCGATCTCGGGGTCGAGGGCCAGGAAGCTGCCGGCCTCGCTGGGCCGGAGGGCCTCCAGCAGCGAGTGCTCCAGCATCGGGTCGAGCGTCAGCACCGGCAGCTTGCCGTCGGGGGCGTGGGCGGCGGAGATCGACGGCCCGAGGGCGACACGTACCGCTTCGGTCAGCACCTCGGGATCCTTCGTCACCCGGGACCGTTCCGACAGGACCTCGAGGATCCGGACGAGGTCCCGGATCGGCACCACTTCGTCGAGCAGGCCCTGCAGCACCCGCTGCACCTCGGCCAGCGACAGGCCGGCGGCGCCGAACTCGTCGGCCACCACCGGATCGGTGGCCCGGACGGCGTCGACCAGCATCTTGACGTCCTGGCGGGACAGCAGCCGGCCGGCGTTGGCCCGCACGACCTCGGCCAGGTGGGCGGTGACCACCGACCCCCGGTCGACCACCGTGGCCCCGGCCAGCTCGGCCTGGGGCCCGTACTCCGCCGGCCCCCAGGAGGCGTCGAGGCCGCACACCGGGTCGCGGGTCGGCGTCCCCGGTACGCCGGCGGGACGCTCGCCCAGCACCAGCACGGAACCGCCC
>JAICYE010000299.1 GCA_025934385.1 Acidimicrobiia bacterium
CGGCGTCCACCGCCTCGCAGGACACTCTGACCCGGGCCGTACGCACCGCCTCCTCCTGGGCCCGGAACAGCACCTCGTAGAGGTCGGCCAGCTCGCGGCCCGGCCGGCCGACGACGAAGGTGCGGGTGATGTCGGAGCAGTAGCCGGCCATGGTGCCCCCGAAGTCGCAGACGACGGAGTCGCCGGGCTCGACCACCCGGTCGCCGGGCTCGTGATGGGGGCTGGCGGCGTTGGGACCCGAGGCGACGATGGCGAAGTTGGCCCGCTCGTGGCCACCCTCGAGCATGCGGTCGACGAGCTCCCGGGAGATGTCGGCCTCGGTACGGCCGGCGAAGGGGCGCTCCCGCATGGCCAGCGCCACGGCGTCGACGACGCGGGCGGCGGCGCGGAGGGCGTCGATCTCGGCGGCGTCCTTCACGGCCCGGAGCGGGGCGGTGACGCGGGAGGCGGGCAGGAAGGCCGTGTCGGGGAGCGCCTCCTGGAGGCCGAGCAGGAACGTGGCCCAGGTGCGGTCGCCGACGGCGGCCCGGGCGGGGGCGGCCCGGCCGGGGGCGGCCGTGGTCGGGGCGGCCAGGTCGGCGACGATGGCCACCGGATCCTCGGTCTCGGCCCAGGGGCGGGTGGTGAAGACCCCGGGCCGCTCCTCCACCCGGGGCGCCTCGAGGGCCGGCACGACCAGCGTCGCCTCGCCGTCCCGGGGCAGCACCAGCATCGTCAGCCGCTCGAGCGGCCTGGCGATGTAGCCGGTGAAGTACGGCAGGTCGGCGCCGCCCGACAGCAGCAGGACGTCGACGCCGAGCTCCTCCATGCGCCGGCGGGCCCGGACGATGCGGTCTTCGAACATCGCCGGCAAGGCTACCGGCCGTGAGCGGTCGTTTCGGATGCGGACGGGCCGGGTACCGTGCCCCACGTCGCCGCCTCTGTGTTCCTCTCTTTGCGGCGGCGATTGCCTCGGGGGAGGCAGGTGAAGCTCCCGAGCGCGAGACGGAGCGGGCCAGTGCCGGGGCCCGCTCCGTCTCGTCGCGGCGTCAGGCGACGACCTCGACCGTCCCGGTCATGTACTGGTGGATGCCGCAGATGTAGCTGTAGGTCCCCGGCTGGTTGTAGGTGATCGAGAACGTGTCGCCCGTGTTGAGGTCCTTGCTCTGCGGGGTGTTGAGCGGGCTCGTGTCCTTGATGTCGTGGATCGTCGTGTCCTTGTTGGTCCACGTGACCGTGGTGCCCGGCTTCACGAGGACCTTCTGCGGCTTGAACTCGAAGTTGACGATGTCGACGGGCGCCTGACCCGACAGGGGCACCGACCCGTTGGAGGAGGCCGGGGGCTTGGCCTCGTTGGTTTCATTGCCGCTCTTGCCGCCTCCGCCACAGCCGGCGAGGGCGAAGAGCGCCAGCGGTACCAGCAACCCCGCCCGCAACCATCTCTGCATCAGCGGCGCCTCCCGAAGTGTGTGGTCGGTCGGATCACAGCCCGGCGGCGAGGTCCCCCGCCGGGGCGGGGTCGGCCGCCTCCACCGCCCGTTTGGCGTGGTAGCTCGAGCGGACGAGCGGGCCCGACTCCACGTGGGCGAACCCCAGCCCCTCGGCGTAGGCGCCGAGGGCGGCGAACTCGTCGGGGTGCCACCAGCGGGCCACCGGCAGGTGCAGCTCGGAGGGCCGCAGGTACTGGCCGACGGTGAGGATGTCGACGCCGACCGAGCGGAGGTCGGCGATGGCGCCCCGGACTTCGTGGGCCTCCTCGCCCATCCCGAGGATGAGCCCCGACTTCGTGGTCAGGCCGGCGGCCCTGGCCCGGGCCAGGACGGCGAGGGAGCGGGCATAGCCGGCCGACGGGCGGGCCGCCCGCTGGAGCCGGGCGACGGGCTCGAGGTTGTGGTTGAGGACGTCGGGCCGGGCGTCGAAGATCGTCTGCAGCGCGCCGGCGTCCCCCCGGCATTCGGGTATGAGTACCTCGACGGTCGTCTGCGGCTTGCGGGCCCGCACGGCGGCGATGGTGGCGGCGAAGCCGGCGGCGCCCCCGTCGGCGACGTCGTCGCGGTCCACGCTGGTGATGACGGCGTGGGCCAGCCCCATGCGGGCCACGGCCTCGGCCACCCGCCGGGGCTCCTCGGGGTCGAGCGGGAGCGGCCGGCGGGTGTCGACCAGGCAGAACCCGCAGGCCCGGGTGCAGCGGTCGCCCAGGATCATGAACGTCGCCGTCCGGTCGGCCCAGCACTCGTAGATGTTGGGGCAGCCGGCCTCCTCGCAGACCGTGTGGAGGTCGAGGTTCCGCATCATCGTCTTGAGCTGGCGGTACTCCGGGCCGAGGCGGGCCCTGACCCGCATCCACTCCGGCCGCCGGCCCTCCACCTCGTCGGTGACGCCCGCCTCCTCCCGCCGTCGGATCAGCCGGACAGGCTGCGCCCCCCCGCCCCGTACCAACCGGCGTTCCTCACCGAGCTCCTCTTGCGGTGAAGAACGCCGGTTCCGCTTCTCCCCGCCCGGCGCCGCCCCATCCCCGTTCTGGCGTTCGTTTTCCGCCTTATCGCCGGCAGAAGAACGCCGGTTGGTGCTGGCACCGAGCGTGAAGGCGGAGAGGTCGGACGGGCGCTCGTGCCAGACGACGTCCTGACGGTCGACGTCGGTGCCCGGAGCGAACTCCTCGGCGAAGCGGGCGACGACGGCGTCGACGACCGTGCGCATCTCGACGGGCCGCCCGAGGATGCGGGCGATCGACGTGACGCCCCGGTCGCGGATCCCGCAGGGGACGATGTGGCCGAACATCGACAGGTCGGGGTCGACGTTGAGGGCGAAGCCGTGCATCGTGCGGCCCTTGGTGACCTTCACGCCGATGGCGGCGATCTTGTCGACGGCGCCGGACGGGGTCGGCGCCCACACGCCGGTCAGGCCCTTCTCGGTGCCGGCCTCGACGCCGAGGTCGCCGAGGACGGCGACCAGCACGGCCTCCAGCCGGCGGACGTATCTGACGACGTCTGTCAGGCCGTCCCGCCAGGCCGGCAGCGTCACGATCGGGTAGCCCACGAGCTGCCCGGGGCCATGGTAGGTGACGTCGCCGCCCCGGTCGGCCGGCTCGAGATCGGCGCCGACGTCCGCCGGCGGGACCAGCAGGTGGGCGGTGTCGGCGTTGCGGCCGAGCGTGTAGACGGGGGGATGCTCGAGGAGCAGGAGATAGTCATCCCGGGGGATGTCCCCGGACCCCCGGGCGTCGACAGCGCCTCCGTGGAGGGCGCGCTGGAGCGCCAGGGCCTCCCGGTAGGGCACACGCCCCAGCCACCGGGCCCGGAACGCCGCCGCGGTCAAGCCAGCTCCGCGTCCCAGTCGCGGGTCTCCACGATCGTGCGGATGTGGTGGAGGAACTTCGAGGCGTAGGCGCCGTCGATGGCCCGGTGGTCCCAGCTCATGGCCACGATCCCGACGGGGTGGATGGCGATGGAGTCGCCGCCCGGCGTCTCGACCACGACGGGCTTCTTGCGGATGCCGTCGGTGGAGAGGATGGCGACCTGGGGCTGGTTGATGATCGGCGCCGAGATCAGCGTCGAGTACGGCCCGGGATTGGTGATCGTGAACGTGCCGCCGGCCACGTCGTCGGGCATCAGCTTCTTGCTCCGGGCCCGTTCGGCCAGGTCGCGGATCTCCCGGGCCAGCTGGCGGAGCCGCTTGCCGTCGGCGTCCTTGACGACCGGGACGATCAGCCCTCGCTGGTCGAGGTCGACGGCGATGCCGAGGTTGACGTAGTGGTGGACGGTGAGCTGGTCCTCCCCCACGCTGGCGTTGAGGTGGGGGAACTCGGCCAGGGCGTCGCACACCGCCCGGGCGATGAACGGCAGGTACGTGAGCCCGAAGCCCTCCCGCTCCTTCCACTCCTTCTGGTGGCTGGTGCGGGCCCGGTCGACGGCGAAGAAGTCGACCTCCACGGCCGTCAGCACGTGGGGCGACGTGTGCTTGGAGCGGACCATGTGCTCCGCCGTCCGCCGGCGCATGTTGTCGAACGGGACGACCTCGTCACCGCCCGCCCGGGGCATGGGCCCGGCCGAGGCGGCCGCCGGGGCCGGTGCGGCGGGC
>JAICYE010000036.1 GCA_025934385.1 Acidimicrobiia bacterium
ACGATGGCCAGCATCCGCTCCTGGCTCTCGGAGATCATCACCTCCACCGGGTCCATCCCCGGCTCCCGGCGCGCCACCCGGGCGATGTCGACGTCCATCCCCATGCCGCCCTTGGCCGCCGTCTCCGAGGCGGCGCAGGACAGCCCGCCGGCGCCGAGGTCCTGCACCCCGACGGCGAGACCGGAATCCAGCAGGGCCAGGCAGGCCTCGATCAGCTTCTTCTCCTCGAAGGGATCACCGACCTGGACCGACGGCCGTTTCTCGGCCGCCCTTTCGTCCAAACCGGCCGAGGCGAGAATGCTGGCCCCACCGATGCCGTCGCGGCCGGTCGACGCCCCGAGCAGCACCGCCAGATTGCCGACACCCTCGGCCCGGGCCAGCACGAGACGCTCTTTCGGCAGCACCCCGAGACAGAAAACGTTCACCAGCGGATTGGCGCTGTAGCAGGGGTCGAAGACGATTTCGCCGCCGACGGTGGGCACGCCGACCGAATTGCCATAGCCGGAGATCCCGGCGACGACACCTTCGACCAGATACCGGTTACGGGCGACATCGAGGGGGCCGAAACGGAGCGGGTCCATCAGAGCGATAGGACGCGCCCCCATGGAGAAAATGTCGCGGATGATCCCGCCGACGCCGGTGGCCGCCCCCTGGTGCGGCTCCACCGCCGAGGGATGGTTGTGGCTCTCGATCCGCAGGGCCACGGCCAGGTCCTCGCCGACGTCGATGACGCCGGCGCCCTCGCCCGGCCCGACGAGCACCCAGGGCGCCTCGGTGGGGAACCGCCCCAGGTATTTGCGGGACGACTTGTAGGAACAGTGTTCCGACCACATCACCGAGTACATGGCCAGTTCGAGGTCGGACGGGTCGCGCCCCAACAGGCCCACGATGGCGGCCAGTTCGTCGTCGGTCAGGCCCAGCAGACGGTGTCTCGGTTCCACCTAAGAGAGCCTAATCGACATCGCGCTCTTGTCTATTTGTCGTCGTGGTTGCAAGATGTGTGCTACATATCGAGCGGTAATCGTCATCGTGTTATCGGAGGAATCAGGTGAGCCCCAGAGCATCCGCATCCGAAACGAAGGCTCCGGTCAAGCGCAAGCGCTCCCCGATGTCCAACGAGCACAAGCAGGCGTTGGCCGAGGGTCGGGAACAGGGCCGGGGCGTCCGGCTTTACCTCGAAGCGCTGGAGAAGAACCGTCCGAAGCGGGGCCGCAAGCGCACCTCCGATTCCATCACCAAGCGACTCGACACCATTGAGCAGCGCCTGGTCGATGCCGACCCGCTCACCCGGCTTCACCTGATCCAGGAACGGCTCAACCTGCAGAACGAGTTGGAGAGCCTGAAGGCCAAAACCGACCTCACCGAACTCGAAAAAGGCTTCATCAGCGCGGCCAGGAGCTACGGCGAGCGGAAGGGCATCACCCACGCCGCCTGGCGGGCGCTCGGCGTGCCGCCCGACGTGCTGCGCAAGGCCGGGATCAGCCGGGGCGCTTAAGACCCGAACTCGTAGCCCAGGTCAGGTGCGCCGAGCACCGGGAAGAACGGGATCCGGCGCTGCTCCAGCGCCGGCCCGAGCTCGCCGCCCCGGTCGAGGAGGCAGGCGGCCGCCACCACCACGGCGCCGAACTCGACCACGGCATCGAGGGCCTGCAGCGTGCTGCCGCCCGTGGTCACGGCGTCGTCGACGACGAGCACGCGGTCGCCCTCCCGGATCGGGCCGGCCATCCGGCCGCCGGCGCCGTGGCCCTTGGCCTCCTTGCGGACGGCGAAGGCCCGCTTGCCTGACACCGCCGCCACCGCCAGCGCCACCGGGTCGGCCCCGAGCGTGAGGCCGCCGATGGCGTCGAAGCCCACGCCGTCGACCGCTTCGAGCACCGCCCGTCCGACGGTCTCGAGGCAGTCGCCCCGGAACGTGACCTGGCGGGCATCGACGTACCACTTCGACTGGCGCCCCGAGGCGAGCGTGAAGTCGCCTTCCCGCACCGAGAAGCGCTGGAGGGCGGCCAGCAGCTCGGCCGTGGCCGGGCCCCTCACAGGAGCGACCGCAGCAGGACGGCGCCGTCGGTCGATCCGAGGATGGCCTCCGACGCCCGTTCGGGGTGCGGCATCAACCCCACGACGTTCCGGCCTTCATTACAGATTCCGGCGATGTCGTCGAGGCTTCCATTGGGATTGTCGACGTAGCGCAGCACGATCTGGTCGTTCTCCCGCAGACCCTTGAGCGTCCCCTCGTCACAAACGAAGTTGCCCTCGAAGTGGTTGATGGGAATTCGCAGGATCTGGCCCGGCTCCGCTTTGCGGGTCAGGACCGTCGAGGTGGTCTCGACGCGGAGGTCGACGGCCTCACAGCGGAACTTGAGGCCGGCGTTCTTCTGCAGTGCCCCGGCCAGCAAACCGGCTTCGCACAGGATCTGGAAACCGTTGCAGATTCCCACGACCGGACCGCCGCTCCGGGCGAATTCCGCCACGGCGTCCATGACCGGCGAGAAGCGGGCGATCGCCCCCGTCCGCAGGTAATCGCCGTGGGCGAACCCGCCGGCAATGACGACGGCGTCGGACGCCCCCACCGTGCGGTCGCCGTGCCAGAGCATCTCCGGGTCGCCGCCGAGGACCTTGACCGCCCAGGCGACGTCCTCCTCGCAGTTCGTGCCGGGGAACATGACGACGCCGACCCGGGTGGTCACACGGTCTCCGGCGAGAAAAGGTCGATCGTGTAGTCCTCGATGACCGGGTTGGCCAGCAGCCGCCGGCACATCTCGTCCACCTGGGCCCGGGCGCTGGCCTCGTCGGGCGCGTCGACGGCGAGGCGGATGCTCTTCCCCACCCGGACGTGGCTGACGTTGGCCCACCCGAGGGCGGGAAGGGCCCGTTCGATCACGCCGCCCTGGGGGTCGAGGATGCCCGGCCGGTGCCCGACCTCGATCCGCACTTCGTAGACGCTCAATCCCCCACCCCGTACCAGTCGTCGAAGCTCTGCTCGGTGAGCCGCTCGTAGGCCTCGACGTAGCGGGACCGGGTGCCCTCGATGACCTGGGCGGGCAGCGTCGGCGGGGGCGGTGTCTGGTCCCACCCCTCGTCGAGGAGGAACTGGCGGACGTACTGCTTGTCGAAACTCGGCGGCGACGTCCCCGGCTCGTACTCGTCGGCCGGCCAGAAGCGCGACGAGTCGGGCGTGAGGATCTCGTCGATCAGGAGCAACTGGTCGTCGATGGTACCGAACTCGAACTTCGTATCGGCCAGCAGGATCCCGCGGGCCGAGGCGATCTCGCAGCCGTAGGTGTAGATGGCGATCGAGAGGTCGCGCAGCTCCTCGTAGAGCGCCTTCCCGACCAGGGCGATGGCGTCGTCGCGGGTGAGGGCGAGGTCGTGGCCCTCGTCGGCCTTGGTCGTGGGCGTGAAGATCGGCTCGGGCAGCGCCTCGGCCTGCACCATGCCGGAGGGCAGCGGCTCGCCGTTGACGGTGCGCTGCTTCTTGTACTCCGACCAGGCCGACCCGAACAGGTACCCCCGCACGACGCACTCCATCAGCACCGGGCGGCAGGCCTTGACCATCATGGCCCGGCCGGCCACGGCGGGCCCGGCCGTCTCGGGGAAGTCGGTGGGGTCGGCCGAGATCAGGTGATTGGGGACGATGTCGGCCGTCCGATCGAACCAGAAGGTGGACAGGCCGGTCAGCACCCGGCCCTTGTCGGGGATCGGCTCGTCGAGGACGACGTCGAAGGCCGAGATCCGGTCCGACGCCACCATCAGCAGGCGGTCGTGGCCGATCTCGTAGACGTCGCGCACCTTCCCCGAACGGAGCTTGGGGAGGCCGATGGAAGACACAGCGAAGACCTCGTTTCTCTCGGTCAGTCGAACAGGTCGGGCTCGGGGGCGTCGAGGGCGTCGAAGACCCGGCCGGCGTTGGCCAGGGCGGCCTTCAGGTCGAAGCAGGCGGCCAGGCGCTCGTCGGTCAGCCGGCTGGCCACCTCGGGTTCGGCCCGGAGGATGTCGAGGAACGGCCGGCGCTCCTCCCAGGCGGCCATCGCCGCCCGCTGGGTGATCCGGTAGGCGGCGTCGCGGTCGAGCCCCGAGGCCACGAGGGCCAGGAGGACGGGCTGGCTGAACACCAGCCCGTAGGACCGTTCCAGGTTCTCGGCCATCCGCTCGGGGAAGACCTCGAGGCCCTCGACGATCTCGGTGAACTTGACCAGCAGGTAGTAGGCCAGCATCGACGAGTCGGGCAGGATGATCCGCTCGACCGAGGAGTGGGAGATGTCGCGCTCGTGCCAGAGGGCGACGTCCTCCAGGGCGGCCTGGAGGTTGGAGCGCACCACCCGGGCGAGCCCGCACATCTGCTCGCAGCGGACGGGATTGCGCTTGTGGGGCATGGCGCTCGAGCCCTTCTGGGCGCCCTTGCGGAAGGGCTCGGCCGCCTCGCCGACCTCGGTGCGCTGGAGGTGGCGGACCTCGAGGGCGAAGGCCTCGACGGCCGCCGCCACCGAGGCGCAGGCGTAGACGAACTCGGCGTGGCGGTCGCGGGCCAGCACCTGGGTGGCCGGCACCGGCCGGAGGCCCAGCCGCTGGCACACGTAGCGCTCGACCGCCGGGTCGACGTTGGAGTACGTGCCGACGGCGCCCGACAGCTTGCCGACGCCGACGGCGTGGCGGGCCCGGACGAGACGCTCCCGGTCCCGCCGGACCTGCAGCGCCCACAGCGCCAGCTTCGAGCCCATCGTCGTGGGCTCGGCGTGGATGCCATGGGTCCGGCCGACCATGGGAACGTCGCGGAGTTCCCGCGCCCGGGCGGCGATGGCGTTTTCCAGGGCCGAGGCGGCGTCGATCAGGAGGGTGGCGGCCCGGGTGAGGGTGAGCGACAGCGAGGTGTCAACCACATCCGAGGACGTCAACCCGTAGTGGACCCACCCGCCGGCCGGCTGCCCGACCCGGCCGGCGACGATGTCGACGAAGGCGGCCACGTCGTGGTTGGTGATGCGCTCCCGGGCCTCGATCTCGGCGACGTCGGCGGCGGTGACCATGCCGGCGCTGCCCTCCCGGATGGCCGCCACGTGCTCCGGCGGGACCGTCCCCAGCAGCGACCAGGCCTCGACGGCCAGGATCTCGACCTCCAGCCAGGTGGAGAAGCGGGCCTCGTCGCTCCACAGCGAGGCCATCTCCGGGAGCGAATAGCGGGGGATCACCGGGCCGCTCCCTCGTCGGCCGCGGCGGCGGCGATGTCCCGCCGGTACTGCATCCCCGGCCACGAGATCTTGGCCGAAGCGTCGTAGGCCCGGCCCCGGGCCTCGGCCAGCGTCGCCCCCAGCGCCGTCACGTTGAGGACCCTCCCTCCGGCGGTGCGGATCTCGCCGGGCCGCCCGTCCGCCGCGGTGCCGGCGTGGAACACGGTCACACCGTCGACCGACCCCGCCTCCGTCAGCCCCGTGATGACGTCGCCGGTGCGGGGCGCGGCCGGGTAGCCCCCGGAGGCCAGCACCACCGTCACCGCCGCCTCGTCGCGCCACCGCAGGGGCGTCTCGAGCCTGCCGGCCGCCGCCTCGGCCAGGTGGATGCTCAGGTCAGAAGCCAGGCGAGGGATCACCACCTGACATTCGGGGTCGCCGAAGCGCACGTTGTACTCCAGGATCTTGGGGCCGTCGGGGGTCAGCATCAGTCCGGCGTAGAGGACCCCGCGGTACGGGGCGCCCAGCCGCCCGAGGGTTTCCAGCGTAGGGGTCACGGCCCGGGCCATGACCTCCTCGACCACGTCGGGCCCGACGGCCGGCACCGGCGAGTAAGCCCCCATGCCGCCGGTGTTGGGGCCGGCGTCGCCGTCGCCGATGCGCTTGAAGTCCTGGGCCGGCGCCAGCGGCACCGCCCGTTCGCCGTCGCACAGGACGAGCAGCGACAGCTCGGGGCCGCTCAGGCCCTCCTCGATGACGACCGTCTTCCCGGCCGCACCGAAGGCGTCGCCCGACAGGTAGGCCCGCACCGCCTCCCGGGCCTCGGCCCGGTCGGTGGTCACGACGACGCCCTTGCCGGCGGCGAGCCCGTCCGTCTTGACGACGAACACGTCGGACAGCGTGTCGAGGAAGCGCAGCGCAGCCTCCTGCCCGCCGGCGGTGAAGGCGCCGTAGCGGGCGGTGGGGACACCGGCGATCGACAGTACGTTCTTCATCCAGGCCTTGGAGCCCTCCAGCCGGGCGGCCGCCGCCCGGGGCCCGAAGGCCAGGCGGCCCCGGGCCTCGACGGCGTCGACGACGCCGGCCACCAGCGGCACCTCCGGCCCGACCACGACGAGGTCGGCCGAAACCTTCTCGGCCAGCCCGGCCACCGCCTCGGGGTCGGCCGCCGCCACCGGCACGCAGTCGCCGACCGTCGCCATCCCCGGATTGCCGGGGGCGCAGATGACGCCGTCGACGGCGGCCGAGCCCGCCAGGGCGTGGGCCAGGGCATGCTCCCGCCCCCCTGACCCCACGACGAGAACCCGCAAGCCCGGCCCCTCTAGGCGGCGGCCGGCATGACGACCGTCTGGCCCCGGGCCGGGCCCACCGAGCAGAACGTGACCGGCACGCCGGCCAGGGCCTCGATGGCCTCGACGTACGATCGGGCGGCGGCGGGCAGGTCCTCGAAGCGGGCCACCTCGCCGATCTCGGCCCCCCAGCCGGGCAGTGTCTCGTAGACAGGCCGGACCTTGTGCAGCACCGACTGGTGATAGGGCACGTGCTCGTAGCGCTTCCCGGCATCGTCCTCGTAGGCCACGCAGATCTTGAGCTCGGTCAGCGGGGCGAGGACGTCGAGCTTGGTCAGCGCCAGCTCCGTGAGGCTGTTGAGGCGGACGGCGTGCCGGAGCATCACGGCATCGAGCCAGCCCGGCCGGCGCCGGCGGCCGGTGTTGGTGCCGTACTCGCCGCCCCGGTCGACGAGAAGGTCGCCGACCTCGTCGAACAGCTCGGTGGGGAACGGGCCGCTGCCGACCCGGGTCACGTAGGCCTTGGCCACGCCGATGATCCGGGTGATGTGGCGGGGCCCGACGCCGGCCCCCGTGCAGGCGCCGCCGGCCACCGGGTTCGACGACGTCACGTAGGGATAGGTGCCCTGGTCGAGGTCGAGGAACGTGGCCTGGGCTCCCTCGAACAGGACGTTGTCGCCGGCCTCCAGCGCCCGGTGGAGCAGGTCGACGGTGTCGGCGATCATCGGCTCGAGCCGCTCCAGGTACGACCGGTAGCGGGTGAACATCTCCGACGCCTTGAGCGGCAGCCGGTTGTAGACCTTGGCCAGCACGCCGTTCTTCTCCCGCAGCGCCAGGTCGAGCTTGGCCGAGAAGATCTTCTCGTCGAGCAGGTCCTGCACCCGGATACCGACCCGGGTGGCCTTGTCGGCGTAGGCCGGGCCGATGCCCCGCTTGGTCGTGCCGAGCTTGTTCTTGCCCAGGAACCGCTCGGTCACCCGGTCGAGCTCCTGGTGGTAGGGCATGATCAGGTGGGCGTTGCCCGACAGCCGCAGGCGCGACGTGTCGATGCCCTTGCCCTCCAGCATGTCGAGCTCGGCGAGGAGGACGGCGGGGTCGACGACCACTCCGTTGCCGATCACCGGCGTGACGTGGGGGTAGAGGATCCCCGACGGCACGAGCTGGAGGGCCAGCGTGTGGCCGTCGGCGATGATCGTGTGCCCGGCGTTGTGGCCGCCCTGGTAGCGGACGACCATGGCCATGTCCCGGCAGAGGAGGTCGGTGAAGCGACCCTTGCCCTCGTCGCCCCACTGGGTGCCGACGATCACCGTGCCCGGCACGACAGCCCCCCTGGTAGCCCTGCAGTTGTCACGTGTCGGCAGCTTACTGAGGATTCCTGCGGAGCTTCTCGTCCAGGGTGACGGAGACGATCTCCCGCCCGGGCGGGCCCATCTGCTTGCCGGTCAGGCGCTCGATGACCGAGATGGCGATCGGGCCGGTTTCGACGAGGCCGGCGTAGAGCAGGTAGCCGGACAGCACGCCGCAGAGCCGGTCCCCGAACTCCTCCAGGTGGACGATGATCGTCTGCTCGGGGTCGTCGAGGAGGTCGGCGATGGTGCCGTAGACCTGGGGGAGGAGGGTGGCGAGTTCGCCGCCGGCCACGCCGAGCGGGACCTGCGTGTGGGGGAGGCTCATCTCGTCGTAGGCGTGGAGATTGTGGGGGGAGTCGAGCAGCGACAGGATCATCGTGAACCCGTGCTCCCGCAGCCAGATGATCTCCTCCATCCGGCGGACCTTGCGGTGGTTGCGGGCGTAGCCGCCGGGCCGTTCGCAGGCCGCCATCCGGTCCTTGATGACCCAGCAGAACATGCGGGGTTCGATGCCCCGGGCCCACTTGCCCTTGAGCGGCTTCATCGGGTTCATGGGGTTCATGTGGTCACCACGGCCGGGCGCCAGGAGACCGGCGGGTCGGTGTCGGTCGGCGCCGCCGCCTCCACCGCCTCGAGCAGCCGGACGGCCTCCACCGCCGGGGCGACGTCGTGGACCCGCACCATCGCCGCGCCGCGGTCGAGGGCCCAGACGACGGCGGCCAGCGTCGGATCCTCCCGCTGGTCGACGGGCAGCGGGACACCCGGAGGGCCGGCGGCCGCGCCGAGGAACCCCTTGCGGGAGGGGCCGACCAGCACCGGCACGCCGGCGGCGGCGGCCACCTCGTCCAGGCGGGCCAGCAGCGTGAGGCTGTGGGTCGCCGTCTTGCCGAAGCCGAGACCGGGGTCGGCCATGAGCTCGTCGGCGGCGATGCCGGCCTCGAGGCCCGCCGCCCGCCGCTCGGCCAGGAAGGCGCCGACCTCGGCCACCACGTCGTCGTAGCGCGGGTCGACCTGCATGGTGGCCGGCGTCCCCTGCATGTGCATGAAGACGTACCCGGCGGAGGTCGCGGCCACGAGCGGCAACATCTTCGGGTCGCCCCGGCCGGCGGTGACGTCGTTGACCACGGTGGCGCCGGCCTCGAGGGCGGCGGCGGCCACCGAGGCGTCGCTGGTGTCGACGCTGACCGGGACGCCGGACTCGGCCGCCAGCCGGCGGATGACCGGCACGACCCGCCGGCGCTGCTCCTCCGCCGGCACCGGCTGCGACCCCGGCCGGGTCGACTCGCCCCCCACGTCGAGGATGGCGGCGCCGGCGGCGGCCAGCTCCAGGCCGTGCTCGACGGCCCGGCCGGGATCGAGGAAGAGCCCGCCGTCGGAGAACGAGTCGGGCGTCACGTTGACGATCCCCATGACGGCCGGCCGCTCGATCCCGCGCACGCCAGCGAGACTACCGGCGGATAAAGCCCATCGCCTCGGCTCTGGTCGCTGCATTGGTCTTGAACAGACCCCGCACCGCCGAGGTCACCGTCAGCGACCCGGGCTTGCGCACGCCCCGCATCGACATGCAGAGGTGCTCGGCCTCGATCACGACCAGCACGCCCTTGGGGCGGAGCACCTCGTCGATGGTGTCGGCGATCTCGGTGGTGAGCCGCTCCTGGACCTGGGGCCGGTGGGCGAAGCCGTCGACCAGCCGGGCCAGCTTCGACAGCCCGGTGATCCGTCCGTCGTCGCCCGGGATGTAGGCGACGTGGGCCTGGCCGACGAACGGCACGAGATGATGCTCGCACAGCGAGTACAGGGCGATGTCGCGCACCATGACCATCTCGTCGTGGTCGGCGTCGAACCGGACGGTCAGGTGCTCAGCCGGATCCTCCTGCAGACCGGAGAAGATCTCGGTGAACATGTCGGCGACGCGGGTCGGCGTCCGCAGGAGGCCGTCACGGTCGGGGTCCTCGCCGATGGCCAGCAGGATCTCTCGCACCGCCCGCTCGACCCGGGCCCGGTCGATCGGCGGCCGCCGACGTTCCGGCCCTACCGACCGCAGGGGTTCCGTCAAGGCGTCTCGGGCTTCCTCGGCGTCGCCAGCGAGGCGGGGCTGGCCGCCGGCTGGGCCGCCGGGCGGGGCCGGTGCCGGCCGCCGCCGTTCGTGGTCGGATCCGACCACTTGGGGACGGGGTCGAGAATGGCCATGACCTCCTCGGTCTCCAGTGTCTCCTTCTCCATCAGAGCCTGGGCCATCTGGTCGAGGACCGGCCGGTACGTGGTCAGGATGTCGAGCGCAATCTCGTGGGCCCTGTCGATCAGCCGGCGCACCTCGCCGTCGATCTTGGCCGCCACCTCGTCGGAGTAGTCGGGCTGGGAGGCGAAGTCGCGCCCCAGGAACACCTCGCCGTGGTGCTGGCCGAACTGCATCGGCCCGAGGGCGTCGCTCATGCCGTACTCGGTCACCATCGACCGGGCGATCTTGGTGGCCCGCTCGATGTCGTTCTGGGCGCCGGTGGTCGGATCGGTGAAGATCATCTCCTCCGCCGTCCGCCCGCCGAGGAGCATGGCCAGCTCGTCGGAGAGCTCCGAGCGGGTGACGAGGTACTTGTCCTCCAGCGGCAGTGTCAGCGTGTAGCCCAGCGCCCGGCCCCTGGGGATGATCGACACCTTGTGGACGGGGTCGGCATTCGGGAGCGCATGGGAGACGAGGGCATGACCGCCCTCGTGGTAGGCGATGACCAGCTTCTCCTTCTCCGAGATGATCCGGCTCTTGCGCTCGGGGCCGGCCACGACCCGGTCGACGGCCTCGTCGAGGTCGCCGTTGCTGACCATGTCGCGCCCCTTACGGGCAGCCAGCAGCGTGGCCTCGTTCATCAGGTTGGCCAGGTCGGCGCCGGTGA
>JAICYE010000385.1 GCA_025934385.1 Acidimicrobiia bacterium
CGACGCCCGCCCCGGCTCCGCCGGCCGAGCAGGCGGCCGCGCCGAAGCTCCCGGGGAAGGGGACGTCGACGGATCGCCGTCGATGGGCCTGGGGCGCCGCTGCGGCGGTCTTCCTGATGGCTGTCGCCGGCGCCGGCGTGGCCCGGCTGACCGCCGCCGCCCGCCGCTGAGAGCACCCGAGCTTCGGCGTTCCTGACTCACGACAGGTGTGAGGGAGGAACGCCGAATGCCGCCGCCGGCCGGGCGGTCGCTACCCTCGCCGCTATGGACGCAGTGATTCCTTCCGAAGGCTGGGGGGTCCTCCACCTCTTCTACGCGATCGACCGGGATCGGGCCGCCGCCGAGCCGGGGGCGGCCAAGCGGGTGCTCGACGCCGTCGAGGCCCTCGAGGGCGACGGGCACCAGGCGCTCGTCTCGGCCGTCCTCGGCCACAAGGCCGACCTCGGGATCATGGCCCTCGGCCCCGACCTGGCCCGGCTGCAGGCCTTCCAGGCCGAGCTGGCCGCCGTGCCCGGGCTCCGGCCGGCGTCGTCCTTCGTCTCGCTGACCGAGACGTCGGAGTACACCAGCACCGAGGAGCAGGAGCGGGAGCGGCTCTCATCGCACGCCGAAGGGCTCGACGAGCAGGCGATCGAGGCCCGCCTCGAGGCCTGGCGCACCCGCATGGCCAAGTACCGGGAGGACAAGCTCCACCCCCGGCTCCCGCAGAAGAAGCTGATCTGCTTCTATCCCATGGCCAAACGCCGCCGGGGCAAGGTCAACTGGTACCAGCTCCCCTTCGAGGAGCGGCGCACGCTGATGGGCGGTCACGCCCGGGTCGGCATGTCGTACTCCGGCCGGGTGCTGCAGCTGATCACCAGTTCGTTCGCCTTCGACGACTGGGAGTGGGGCGTCACCCTCCTGGCCGACGACCCGGTGGCCCTCAAGGAGATCCTCTACGAGATGCGCTTCGACGAGGTCTCGGCCGTCTACTCCGACTTCGGTCCGTTCATCGTGGGGCTGCTGGCCGAACCGGCCGAAGCCCTCCGCCGGGCCGGGCTCGCCTAGTCCGGCGCCGGCTCCGTGTACCAGTTCCTGCTCTTCCTCCACGTCTTCGCCGTGATCGCCATGCTCGGCCCGACGTACGCCCTGCCGGCCTTCATGAAGCTGCGGGGCGATCCACCCTCGCCGGTGCTCCTCCGGGCCGAGAATCTCATCGGCCGCTTCGCCACCTGGGGCCTGGCGGTCATCCTCGTCACCGGGATCGGCCTCATCAGCGACAGCCCGTATGTGAAGGGTCAATTCGGCGACGCCCACTGGCTCCACCTGTCCATCACCCTGTTCGTCGTGCTGGCCGGGCTGGCGACGGGCTACGCCGGGCCCCGCATGAAAAAGGCCGTCACGGCCGGGCAGGCCGGCGACGGCGCTGAGGTGCACCGCCTCCTCGACCCGCTCGACAAGGTCGTCGGCCCGATCCTCGGCGTGCTGACGGCGGTGATCGTCTACCTGATGCTGGCCAAGCCCGACTTCTAGAACCTGGCTTCCCGCTCGCCGTACCCACGGAATTCGCGGACGGGCACGGCGGACCGGCGTTCCTCCGCAACAGGGGGTGTTGCACAGGAACGCCGAAGCGGTCGTGGCTCCGACCGTATAGCGCGACCGGTTGCGCCCAACGGGGTGTTCACGGCCGTCGATGTTCACCGATCGCAACCGGTCGCGGCACCCGGTATGCGGATCCGGTCCAGGCGCCCGGCTACCACCCGAAGACGGTGACCATGTCGTTCAGGCCGTTCCGGGCTCCGGGGCCAGCAGCTGGCGGGGGACGTCGCACTGCTCGAGCCCCGACCGGATGAGCTCGAACATGCGGATGTTGACCGGCGTGCCGTGGATCACCCGCGGGGAGAAGCGCTTGCCGTCCCGGACGGCCTGGCGCCGGTCGGCCACGATCTGCTCCCAGTCACCCAGCCACTGCTCGGTGGGGTCGTCGTGGGCCAGGGCGTCGGGCCCGACGGCCCGCACCCGGGCGATCAGCCGTTCCACCGCCCGGTTCTCGGCCTCGGCCCGGTCGGCGGTGGAGAGCCCGGCCGGCAGGGCGGCGAGGTCGGCCCGCAGCCCGGTGCAGGCGGCCGACACCGCCGTGCGGACGGGCTTGCTGTCGATGGCCGTGGGGTCGTCCTTCGGGCCGATGAGCGACGGCCCGAACATCCACAGGGCGGCGATGATGCCGGTGATCAGGAGCACGACGATCGTGACCCGCCGGCCCCCGTGATCCCCGTCCGCCGGTTCGCCGGCCCCGGGCGGCGGCGCCGGTCCGGCCGGCTCCTCAGTCCTCACCGAGATAGGCCTTCCGCACCTGTTCGCTGGCCGCCAGGTCGGCCGCCGACCCTTCCAGCACAACGGATCCCGTCTCGATCACGTAGGCCCGGTCGGCCAGGGCCAGCGCCGCCTGGGCGTTCTGCTCGACCAGCAGGATGGTGGTCCCCTCGGCCTTGAGCTCGGCCAGCGTCGTGAAGATCAGGTTCATCATGATGGGCGAAAGTCCCATCGAAGGCTCATCGAGCATCAGGAGGCGGGGCCGGCTCATCAGTGCCCGGCCGATGGCCAGCATCTGCTGCTCGCCGCCCGACAGCGTCCCGCCGGCCTGCCGGCGCCGTTCCGCCAGCACCGGGAACAGCCCGAAGACCCGGTCGAGATCGGCCGCCGTCTGATCAACTGGACCTTTCCCGGATCGGCTGAAGGCGCCGAGCTCGAGGTTCTCCCGGACCGACATGCGGGGGAAGATCCGCCGGCCCTCGGGGACGTGGGCGATGCCGAGCTCGACGATCTCGTGGGGCGCCACACCGTCGATGCGCCGGCCCTCGAAGGCGACCGAGCCGGCCGAGGGCTGCAGGAGCCCCGACAGCGTCCGGAGCGTCGTCGTCTTGCCGGCGCCGTTGGCGCCGATGAGGGTGACGACGGCGGCGGCGTCGACCGAGAACGAGATCCCCTTGACGGCCCGGATCTTGCCGTAGGCCACCTCCAGCCCGTCCACCGACAGGAGAGGAGTCGCCCCGGGGGTCAGGGGGTGCCCCCCTGATCAGGGCGGCGTGAGCCGCCTGACTCGGCCGGCGTGCCGAGGTAGGCGGCGATCACCCGGGGGTCGGACTGGACCTCGGCCGGCGTCCCCTCGGTCAGCTTCTGGCCCTGCACCAGCACCGTGACCCGGTCGCAGAGCCCGAAGATGAACCGCATGTCGTGTTCGATGACCACGACCGCCA
>JAICYE010000619.1 GCA_025934385.1 Acidimicrobiia bacterium
GAAGCGGTAGCCCATACCCGGCTCGGTGATGAAGTGGCGGGGCTGGCCGGGGACGGGCTCGAGCTTGCGGCGGATCTGGGCCATGTAGAGCCGCAGGTAGTTGGTCTCGCTCTCGTAGCGGGGGCCCCACACCTCCTGGAGCAGCTGCCGCTGGCTGACGAGCTTGCCGGGGTGGCGGACGAGGACCTCGACGAGGTGCCACTCCGTCGGCGTGAGGTGGACCGGCCCCCCGTCCTTCACCACCCGCTTGCCGGCCAGGTCGACGGTGAAGGCGTCGGTCGTCACCGTCGCCTCCTCCTCCGCCGGCGCCGCCCGCCGCAGCGCCGCCCGGAGCCGGGCCAGCAGCTCGCCGGCCCCGAACGGCTTGGTGACGTAGTCGTCAGCGCCGGCGTCGAGGGCGGCGATCTTGTCGGCCTCGGCCTCCCGGGCCGACAGCACGATGATGGGGACGGAGGACCAGCCCCGCAGGCCCCGGATGACGTCGATGCCGGAGATGCCGGGCAGGCCGAGGTCGAGGATGACGACGTCGGGATGGTGGTCGGCGGCCTGGCGCAGCGCCTCCTCGCCGCTCGGGGCGAGGTCGACGTCGTAGCCCCGGGCCCGGAGGTTGATCGACAGGGCCCGGAGGATCTGCGGCGCGTCGTCGACGCCGAGGCCCCGTTCGGACATCAGGGGCTCACGCTCCCACGCCGTCAGGCCGTCACGAGCGGCGGCTCGGCCGCGACGTCGGGGCCGGCGGCCGTCGGGAGCACGACGACCATGGTGGTGCCGCCGCCCGGCGTGTCCTCCACGGTGAGCTCGCCGCCCATGGCCACGGTGAAGCCCCGGGCCACGGCCAGCCCGAGGCCGACGCCGGCGCCGGTCGAGCGGTCCCCGAGGCGCTGGAAGGGCAGGAAGACCCGGTCCCGCTCGGCCGGCGGAATCCCCGGGCCCCGGTCGACGATCCTCACGTGGACGGCGCCGGGCACCCCACCCGCCTCGACCCGTACCGGCACCCCCGGCGGCGACCAGGCCAGGGCGTTGTCGATGAGGTTGGCCAGCACCCGCTCCAGCAGCGCCGGGTCGGCCTCGACCCGGGGCAGCGTCTCGGCCACGCCGACCTCGACGACGTCGCCCCGGGCCCGGTCGCCGAGGCTCGAGAGGGCGGCGGGCACGATCTCCTCCACTCCGACCGGTCGGCGGTGGAGCGACACGGCGCCGGCCTGGAGGCGGCTCATGTCGAGCAGGTTGGCGACGAGGGCGGTGAGCCGGTCGGTCTCCTCGTCGATCGTCCGGCAGAACTCGGTGATGGCCTCGTCGGGCCAGACGACGTCGTCGGCCAGGAGGCTGGTGACGCAGGCCTTGATGCTGGCCAGCGGCGTTCGCAGGTCGTGGGACACCGCCGCCAGGAGGGCGGCCCGCAGTTCGTCGGCCCGGGCGATGCGGGCCGCCTCGGCCGAGGCCTCCTGGAGCCGGCGCCGGGGCAGCGCCGCCCCCAGCTGGGCGGTGAAGGCGGCGAGCAGGTGGCGGTCC
>JAICYE010000528.1 GCA_025934385.1 Acidimicrobiia bacterium
CCTGCTGCGGGCGCTGGGCGCCAGTCGGAAACAGGTGACCCGCTCGGTCCTGGCCGAGGGGGTCGTCGTCGGGTTCGTCGCCTCGCTGGTCGGCGTCGGCTTCGGCGTGCTCGTGGCCATCGGCCTCAAAGCCGTGTTCTCGGCCACCGGCGCCGACCTCCCGTCGACCGCCATGGTGATCAAGCCCCGGACGGTGATCGTCCCCGTGGTGGTGGGCGTGCTCATCACCGCGCTGTCGTCGTGGGGGCCGGCCCGCAAGGCCTCGAAGGTGCCGCCGGTGGCGGCCATCCGGGGGGCCGAGTCGATCCCCGAGGGGCGGTCGCTGCGGCGCCGCCTGGTGAGCGGCGGGCTCGTCCTGGCGCTGGGGATCGCCGCCCTCATCGGCGGGCTGGCCGGCGGCGGGATCGCCCTCGTGGGTCTCGGGGCCCTGGTGTTCTACGGCGGCGTGGCCATGCTCTCCCCGCTGGTGGCCGGGCCCCTGGCCCGGCTCATCGGGGCGCCGGCCGCCCGCCTCAGCCTGCCCGGCCAGCTCGGCCGGCTCAACGCCATGCGCAACCCGAGGCGGACGTCGTCGACCGCCGCCGCCCTCATGATCGGCCTCGGGCTCGTCAGCTTCGTGACGATCCTGGCCGCCTCGCTCAAGACGTCGTTCGCCGCCACGCTCGACCGCAGCGTCAAGGCCGACTACATCATCCAGGGGGCCAACGGCGGCGAGGCCAAGTTCAGCCGGGAGGTGGCGCTGCAGCTCTCCCAGAAGCAGGAGCTGTCGGCCGTGTCGGCCATGCGGTTCGGGGGCGAATTCAAGCTCGACGGAGTGAAGAAACGCGACGACGCCGTCGACCCCTACACGTTCGGCGACGTGATGGACATCGACATCCGCCATGGCAAGCTGTTCGACTTCGTGCCCGGCACGATGCTCGTCTCGGACCGGGTGGCCAAGGACAAGGGCTGGCAGGTCGGCCAGCGGGTGACCCTGACGTTCCCCCGCACCGGCGACCAGTCGATGGAGATCGTGGCGATCTACCACGACGACGCCCTATTCAACGGCGGCTACATCATCACGCTCGACGACTACGGGGCCAACGCCGCCGACGACCTCGACAGCCTCGTGCTGGCCAAGCGGGCCAAGGGCGTGACCGACGCCGCCGCCCGGGCGGCGGTGGCGCCGATCCTGGCCCAGTACCCGTCGGTGGAGCTGCAGGACCAGGCGCAGTACAAGGAGCAGGTGGCGGGCCAGATCGACAAGGCGCTGGTCTTCGTCGTCATCCTGCTGCTGCTGGCCGTGTTCATCGCCCTGATCGGCATCGTCAACACGCTGGCGCTGTCGATCTTCGAGCGCACCCGGGAGCTCGGCCTGCTCCGGGCGGTGGGGATGGGCCGCCGGCAGCTCAAACGGATGATCCGCTGGGAGTCGGTGATCATCACCGTCCTTGGAGCGGTGCTGGGCCTGGCCGTCGGCGCGTTCTTCGGCTGGGCGGCGGTCTCGTCCATGGGCTCGATCGGCGTGGACCGGCTGTCGTTCCCGGTCGTCCGGCTGATCATGTTCGTGGTGGTGGCCGGCCTGGCCGGCGTCGTGGCGGCGGTCTTCCCGGCCCGGCGGGCGGCCAGGCTGGACGTGCTCCAGGCGATCGCCCAGGAATAGGTCCCACCGGTAATTCGAGCGCCCGGGCCGCCGGCAGCCTTTACCCTGCAGGGATGCTCGCAGCCCGGAACGTGACGGTGAGGCGCGGCCCGAGAGAGGTGCTCGACGGCGTCGATCTGTCGGTCGACGCCGGCAGTCGCCTCGGCGTGCTCGGCCGCAACGGCGCCGGCAAGTCGACGCTGCTCCGGGTGCTGGCCGGGCTGGAAGCGCCGACCTCGGGCGCCGTCGAGCGGGCGCCGGCGACGTTGACCGTCGGGTACCTGACCCAGGAGGTCGAGCCCCGTGCGGGGGAGACCACCGCCGCCTACCTCCGTCGGCGGACGGGCCTGGCCGGGGCCGAGGCCGACCTCGACCGGGCGCTGGCGGCGCTGGAGCGGGCGGCGGGCCCGGCCGAACTGGCCGCCTACGACGCCGCC
>JAICYE010000307.1 GCA_025934385.1 Acidimicrobiia bacterium
GAGGCAGGTGTCGAAGTTGGCCCGCAGCTGGAGCACGCGGGCGCCGTGGATGAGCGCCTGGGCCAGCTTGCCCAGGGCGATATAGCCATCGGGGATGAGCACGGCACACGTCAGCCCGGCCCGGGCGGCGTAGGCGGCGGCGGAGGCGGAGGTGTTTCCCGTCGAGCCGCAGACGACCGCTTTGGCCCCCTCCTCGACCGCCTTGGAGATGGCCACGGTCATCCCCCGGTCCTTGAACGACCCGGTCGGGTTGAGCCCTTCGTACTTGAGCAGCACCCGGGTCTCGAGCCGCTCCGAGAGGTACGGCGCCGGCAGCAGCGGCGTCCCGCCCTCCCGCAAGGTGACGACCGGGGTTGCATCGCTGACCGGGAGCCGGTCGCGGTAGGCCTCGATGAGGCCCGGCCAAGCGGTGAAGCGAGGTGCCGTCACTCGTCCTCTCCGACCACCCGGAGGATCGACCCCACCCGGTGGACGGGCTCCAACTGCCGAACGGCCGCCATCGTCGCCTCGAAGTCGCGCTCCTTGGCCTTGTGGGTGACGAAGATCAGCCGGGCGTCGTCGGCGATCCCTTGCTGCTGCATGGATTTGATCGACACGCCGTGTTCGCCGAAGGCCGAGGCGATGGCAGCGAGGACGCCGGGCCGGTCGGCCACCTCACACATCACGTAGAACTGCGACGCCACCTCGTCGATGGGCCGGACCTTCTTGCGGGCCGCCGTCCCCATGATGGCGCCCCGGCTGCCGGCGGCGAGGTTGCGGGCGGCGTCGATGAGGTCGCCGAGCACCGCCGACGCCGTCGGCATCCCGCCGGCCCCGCGGCCGTAGAACATGAGGCTCCCGGCGGCGTCGGCCTCGATGAAGACGGCGTTGAACGAATCCTTCACGGCGGCCAGCGGATGGTTGACCGGCACCATGGCCGGGTGCACCCGCACGGCGATCTCGTCGTCGACCTCCTCGATCAGGGCCAGCAGCTTCACGACGTAGCCGAGCTCCCGGGCCGACTCGATGTCGGAGGGCGACACGCCGGAGATGCCTTCGCTGTAGACGTCGCCGGCCACCACCTTCGACCCGAAGGCGATCGAGGCGAGGATGGCGGCCTTGGCGGCGGCGTCGAAGCCCTCGACGTCGGCGGTGGGGTCCCGTTCGGCGAAGCCCAGCGTCTGGGCCTCGGCCAGCGCCTCGTGGAACGACATGCCCGACTCGGTCATGCGGGTCAGCACGAAGTTGGTGGTGCCGTTGACGATTCCGGTGATGCGCCGGATCCGGTCGCCGGCCAGCGATTCCCGCAGCGGCCGCAGCAGCGGAATACCGGCGCACACCGACGCCTCGAACAGGAGGTCGACGCCGTTGGCCTCGGCCGTCTCGAACAGCTCCCGGCCGAAGTTGGCCAGCAGCTCCTTGTTGGCCGTGACCACCGGCTTGCCGGCCTGCAGGGCGGTGAGGATCAGCGTTCGGGCCGGTTCGATGCCGCCGATGACCTCGACGACGAGGTCGACCGACGGGTCGCCGACCACCTCGTCGGCGTCATGGGTGAAGCGGTCGGGGGCGAGGTCGACGTCGCGCTCCTTGGCCAGGTTGCGGACGGCGACCTTGGCCACCTCGACCTTCACGCCGGCTCGGGCCTCGATCAAGGCGGCGTGGCTCTCGACGATCCGCACCAGCGCCGAACCGACGTGCCCGCAGCCGAGCAGCCCGACCCGGACGACGCCGCCCCGGTCGGCGATCTTCTTGGCACTGGCGAGCGTCACTCCGCCTCCAGCCGGAGGAGGTCGTCGACCGTCTCCCGGCGGACGACGAGGCGGGCCTCGCCCCCGGCCACGAACACCACCGCCGGGCGGGGAACCTTGTTGTAGTTGCTGGCCATGGCGTAACCGTACGCCCCCGTCGCCGGCGTACACAGAAGGTCGCCGACGGCGAGGTCGGCCGGCAGCGTGGCGTTGCGGACCAGCAGGTCGCCCTGCTCGCAGTGCTTGCCCGCCACCGTGACGACCAGCGGCCGCCCGGCCGTGACCCGCTCGGGCAGGAAGGCCTCGTAGCGGGCGCCGTACGTCGCCGGACGGGCGTTGTCGCTCATGCCCCCGTCCACGGCCACGTAGGTACGGACGCCGGCGATCTCCTTGATCGTGCCCACCCGGTACAGGGTGACGCCGGCCGAAGCGGCGATCGACCGGCCCGGTTCGACCAGCACGGCCGGACGGCGGGACAGGCCGGCCTGCGCGACCGCGTCGTCGACGGCCTGCCGGAGCACGGCGGCGTAGTCGCCGACGGCCGGCGGGTCGTCGCCGTCGTGGTAGGCGATCCCGAGCCCACCGCCGAGGTTGAGCTCCCTGACGGAACCGGGGCCGGCCTCCGGCTGCGCCTCGATCTCGGCCACCAGCCCGACGACCACCGCCGCCGCCAGGGCGTAGGACTGCAGCACGTGGATCTGGGACCCGATGTGGCAGTGGAGCCCGGCCAGCTCCAGGAGGGGACTGGCCGCCACCCGCCGGGCGGCCTCGAGGGCGTCGCCCGGCCGGACGGGGAAGCCGAACTTGGAGTCCTCCGTGCCGGTCTCGATGTACTCGTGGGTGTGGGCCTCGACGCCGGGCGTGACCCGGAGCATCACGCGAGGCGCGGGCAACCCGCCTTTGACGAGCTTTTCGAGCCGGTCGAGCTCGGCGAACGAGTCGGCCACGATCCGGCCCACGCCGGCGGCCAGCGCCGCCGCCAGCTCCTCGTCGGACTTGTTGTTGCCGTGAAAGATGATGCGGGCCGCCGGGAAGCCGGCGGAGAGGGCGACGTGGAGTTCGCCGCCGGTGGCGACGTCGAGGTGGAGACCCTCCTCGGCCACCAGCCGGACCATGGCCCGGCAGAGGAAGGCCTTCCCAGCGTAGGCGACGCGGTCGGCCCCGAAGGCGGCCACGTACTCCCGGCAGCGGGCCCGGAGGTGGGCCTCGTCGTAGACGAACAGGGGCGTCCCGAAGCTTTTCGCCAGCTCGCCGAGGTCGCAGCCGCCGATCGACAGCCGGCCGCCGGCCGAGACGGTGGCGGTGGCGGGCAGGAGCCGCAGATCGATAGGGGTGCTCAAGAGGCGGCGGCGGAGCCCGGATCGAGCCCGGGGGCGGGAGCCGGTTCGGCCGCCGGCGCCGGAACAGGCGCCGGCGGGGCCGGAGCCCGTTCGTCGCCGGCCTCGGCACCGTCCCCACCCTCATGGCCCTGCGTGCGGGCCAGCAGCGTGTTGACCCGGGCGATGAGGTCGAGCGGGTCGAAGGGCTTCGTGACGTAGTCGTCGACGCCGAGCTCCATCCCCCGCTCGACGTCGGTGCTCTGGGCCCGGGCGGTCACGAAGATGATGGGAATGTGGGCGGTGTCCTCGTCCTCCCGCAGGGCCTTGGCCACCTCGTAGCCGGTCATGCGGGGCATCATCACGTCGAGGACGACGATGTCGGGCCGGATGGCCCGCGCCCGCTCCAGGCCCTCGAACCCGTCCGCCGCCCGGACCACCTCGAACCCCTCCATCTCGAAGTTCACCTCGAGCAGCTTCAGGATCACCGGGTCATCGTCGACCACGAGGACGGTGGCCGGAGCCATGACCGCATGGTACACGGGGGGTTTTCGGGCCTCCGGGACACCGGCGGCAGTAGGATCAGCGGTTCGCGTGCCCTCGTAGCTCAGGGGATAGAGCAACGGCCTCCGGAGCCGTGTGCGCAGGTTCGAATCCTGCCGAGGGCGCTGTTCTTCACGCTGGTCAGGGCTATGCCGACCGTTCGACCGACTGAGTGGGACCACCCGGGGACCACAAAGGGACCACATCCGGCTCACCTTGAGCGCCCTCGTGGATGGCGTCGAGGGCTACCACTATCTCCTCGAGGCGGTTCGGGAACAGGCCGGCGTAGATGCTCAGCGTCGTCGTCACGTCCTTGTGTCCGAGGTGCCGTTGGACGGCCACCGGGTCGGC
>JAICYE010000117.1 GCA_025934385.1 Acidimicrobiia bacterium
CTCTGGCGACGGCACCGGTACAGGGCGAGCATCAGGAGCTCCACCAGCCGCTCGCGGAGCGGCTGGGCCCGGACGAGGTGTTCCAGCTCGGCCACCACGGCCGCGTGGGCCCCCAGGGCGAGGTCCGCGACCAGGCGGTCCGCCTCCATCTCGGCGAAGGCGAACTCCGCCAGGGCCCGGCCCCGCCACAGCGAGAGCGCCCCGCCCAGCGCCTGGCGGGCCGCCCGGGGTCGGCCGTCGGCCAGATGCCGGCGGCCTTCGGCGGCCAGCCGCTCGAAGTCGGTGGCGTCGAGCTCCCCGGGGACGACCCGGATGAGGTACCCCGGTGCACGGGTGAGGATCCGCTGGGCCGGGGTGCGGGGCGGTCGCTCGGGCTCGACGAGGCGCCGGAGCTTGGCGATGTAGACGGGGAGGCTGCGGGTCGACTGGCTCACCCCTCCTCCGGGCCACAGCACCTCGGCGAGCCGGTCGACGGACACGACCTCGTTGGCATGGACGAGCAGGGTGGCCAGCACGGCGCGCTGCTTGGGACGACCGACGTCGACCCGCCGGCCGTCGTAGGAGACCTCGAGGGGCCCGAGGACGCCGAAACGCAGGCCTGTCAATCCCACGTCGCAAGGCTACGGGAAGACGACGAACCGGACGGAATTCGCCGGGGGTCTTCTTTCAGCTGCGAGGGCGACGGACCGGATGCTGCTTGACGTACTCGTCGGCCAGGGCCGGGGGCGCGCAGGCCAGCCACGCGTCGACGATGGCCTCCCGCAGCGCTCGCTTCGAGACCACCTTCAACTGGATCAACACGGCCGAGTACCCGTCGAAATGGGGAATGGTGAAGAAGCCCTTGGTCTGTGTCGCCAGGACGGCCTCCTTCTCGCCGAGGTCGGCGACCCGGACGGCGAGGATCGGTCCTTCCGGAGGGCCGGCGTCGCCGAAGCGGCGGATGTCCGCCTTGCTGAACCGCCGCTCCCACGCGAACCCCTTGCCGGCGACGGACCACGTGCGGTGCCCGTGGCGCTCGCCCTCGGTGACGTCCGGCAGGTCCAGGGCCATCCGCGCCGCCTCTTCGACAGGCACCATGGCGAGCACGGTACCGCCGCCGACCGACCGACCGCGGGCTCGCCGGGTCGGCGCCGGCTACCTCGGTGTTCCGGGTTCGGCACCCGCCCCGCACCACCGGCACCGGCGCTCGAGGAACACGATCTCACCGCCCAGCTGGACCATCTCCCCGCCGGCCATCTCGTGACGGCGGAAGCGGCAGCGAACCCGGTGCCACCGCTCGCCGGGCTCGCGCTCGCCGTAGGACCAGGGCAGGAACAGGTAGGTCAGGAACGGCCCGCGCTCACGTCGGTGGCGAGGGGGCTCGGCGGGCCCCGGCGCCGGCGGCGGCGGGGTGTCGTCCACCCGCGCGGGTGTCCTCTCCCGCCACACCTCGGGGAGCTCGGCCATGCCCCGACAAGATCCCACCGACATTGCCGCCGTGCAATGGATGAACGGCACACCTATCTGTCGGCGGGGGCGGCCACGGTCAGTCCGTCAGCCGTCCAGCAGCGTCACGTCGAGGACGTCGAGGGCTTCGGGGGCGGCCAGCATGTCGATGTGGACGACGCTGCCGTCCCGGATGGTGAAGTCCCACGCCACCTTCACCCGCCCGGCGACGGCCCACACGATGCCGACGGCGCCGTCGATCAGCGCCGGCTGGGCGGCAAGGGCCCGGCCCGAGAACGTCCCGGCCACCGCGGCGGCCCCCCGGACCGCCCCTGGCGAGCCCATGCGCACCGCCGTCGCATCGGCTTCGAGGACGATGGCGGGGTCGAGCAGGGCGACCAGGGCGTCGAAGTCGCCCGTGCGGGAGGCGGCGAGGAAGGCGTCGACCACCTCCCGCTGGCGGGCGGGGTCGGCGTCGGCCCCCGGCTCGGACCCCTGCACCTTGTGCCGGGCCCGGCTGGCCAGCATCTTGGCCGCGTCCGGCGAGCGGCCGGCGATGGCGCCGATCTGGTCGAAGGGCACCGCGAACACGTCGTGGAGGACGAACGCCAACCGCTCGGCCGGGCTCAACGTGTCGAGGACGACGAGCAGGGCCGACCCGACGGAGTCGGCCAGCAGCGCCTCCTGTTCCGGGTCGCTGCCGGGCCCGGCCGCGCTCGGCACGTCGGCGGACAGCCGCTCTCCGACCGGCTCCTCCCGCCGCCTCCCGCGGGCCCGCAGCACGTCGAGCGACACGCGGGCGACCACCGTGGTCAGCCAGCCGCCCAGGTTCTCGATGGCCGCCGGGTCGGAGCGGCTCAGCCGCAGCCACGCCTCCTGCACGGCATCCTCCGCTTCGGCCCTGGAGCCGAGCATCCGGTAGGCCACCGCCCGCAGGTGGGGGATCTGGGCATCGAATCGGCCGGCCAGCCAGTCGTGCTCGGTCACGGGTTCCCTTCTTCGCTCGTCATCCGTCATGGACAGTGACGATCCATCCGGGACCGATGGAACACCTGGAACAGGGGGGCCCGCCATGACGTCAGGCCTGAGGACGGCGGCGGTCGGCGACGTGGGCGCCGGCAAGCTGATCACCACGGTCGCCGACGCCGACGCCGACGCCGACGGCGACGTCGCCAGGACCACTGTCGGTCGGGACAGGCCACGACTTGACGGTGGGCGACCTACCCGTCTTGCTCTCGTCATCGTCGCCGGGCTGGTGTTCCTCCGGCGCCGCGGCCGCGGCCTGGTCGATGGCCGTCCGGCCGTCCTCGGTGACCGACCGGAGCTGGTCCGGCGTGGTGGCCGCGCCCACGTTGTTGGAGCGGTCGGTGTACGTCTTGGCCAGGGTGCAGAACTGGGCGCTGTTCTGCCCGCTGAAGCTGGTGTCGACCGGGCGGGCGGTGGTCGTTGGGCCGGTGGCGGAGGTGGCCGCGGGGGCGGAGGTGCCGGGCGACGCCTCCTTCTTCCCGCTGCCGCTGCCGCAGCCCGTGAGCGCGACCAGCGCCGGGGGGCCGGCGGCCAGCGCCCTTGTTCACTCGAAGCACGCCCCTCTCTTGCCACCCGGTCTCCCGGGCGGCTCGGACACTGGGGGGAGGTCACTCACTCCCGCGGTCCCGCGGTCGCGCCGGCTGCCGGACCGCGGGAGTGAGCGACTGCACGCTCTGCGATCGGGACTTGCCTGACAAGTAACATCGAGCGCCACGCAATGACTGACGAAGAAGAGCAGCCAGACGACGTCTCGTCGATGATGGAGAAGCTGTGGGGCCCACGGGAAGTGCAGCCCCTCTCCGAGATCGACCCTCCCTCCGAAGCGCTGTGGGGCCCGCGTCGGGGTGACGGCCCTCCGAGGCCCACGCCGAGCGAGCCCTCTGCGGCTCGTGCGGGCCGGGGGGAGCAGGCCGGTGCGCCGAAGCCGCCGGACGCGCCGTCGACGACGGCCGTCGCCCTCGACGCCCAGCGGGCCCAGTTCGAGACGGTTCTGGTCGAGCAACTGGCCGGGGTTCGCGCCGAGCTGGCGGCCGCGCTGGCCACCGTCGACGACCGATCCGCCGAATCGGACGAGCGGGCCGCGGCTGACCTGGCGTCGTTGCGGTCCGAGCTGGAGGCGTCGCTGTCGCAGCGGCTCGACGAGGTCCGGGGTGAGGCGCTGGCGGCAGTCGAACGGCGGGAGGCGGCCGGGCGGCCCCGCGCCGTCGAGAGCCGGTTGGCCGCCCTGGAGGACGAGGTGCGGGCCGCGCTGGCCCGCCTGGCGGAGTCCGTCGAGAACCCCCCGACGCAGCTGGTCTCGACCGAGGACGCGGAGGCCATGCAGGCCCGGTTGCGGGAGGACGCCGTCGCCGCTGCCGACGCGCGCATCGCCGGCGCCGAGATCCGGTTGCTGGGGCGGCTGGACGACATCGCCGGCGGGGTGGCCCGGGCGGCCGACGGCACGGCCGCGGGGCAGGAGGCGCTGGCCCGGCTCGAAACCGTCGAAGCGCAGGCGATCGAGCGGCTGGCTGCGGTGGAGGCGCGGCTGGCGGCCGAGGTCGACCGGCTCGGCGGGGCGCTGCAGGACGTGCGGGCGGAGGCGATCGCGGTCGCCGGGCACGATGCCGCCGCCCGGCTCGACGCCCTGGAAGCGCAGGCGGGGGATCGGCTGGCGGCGCTGGAGGAGCGGTTGGCGGGCGACGTGGCCCGGATCGGGGTGGTGCTCGAGGATGCGATGGCCGAGGCCCCGACCTCGGCCGACCTGGAGGCGCTGCGGTCGGAGCTTGCCGCTCAGGTGGCCGACGGGCTGGCGCAGGTGCGGGCCGAGGCCGGCGCCGCCGCCGGCAGTGCGGCCGTCCCCGCCGCGGCCGCCGAGATGCCCGCCCCCGTTGACCTCGCCACGCTCCGCTCCGAGGTCGAGGCGCGGTGGCGCGAGGCCCTGGCCGACCAGCGGGCCGAGGTCGACAGCGGTGTGGACCAGCGCCTCGGCGACCTGACCGCCCAGATGTCGGCCGGACTGGCGGGGGTCGCGGCCGCGGCCCGGTCGGCCAACGCGGCCCTGGCCCGGCTGGACGCGGTGGAGGAGCAGGTGGGCCGGCTGGCGGCGTCGATCGAGGGAAACCGGGCCGAGCTGGCCGGGCTGCGGCCCACCATCGAGGCGGCCGTTACGGAGCCGGTGGCCGCACTTCGGGCCGATGTCGAACAGCGGCTGGAGTGGGTCGCTGCCGAAGCCGCCCGAGCCGCCGAGCCGCGGAGACGGTTCGGTGGCCGCAAACAGCCGGCGGTCCGGCCCGGCTCGTCCGACGAGGTCGCCCACCTCGCCGAGCTGGTCGAGGGGTGGCGGACGGAGGGCAACGAGGAGATCGACGGCCTGCGCGCCGAGGTCGACGCCGCCGTGGCGTCGGTCGAGGCGGACGTGGCCGGGAGCGTGGAGGGGGCGGTCGCCGACGCCGAGGAACGGTTCGCCGGCCGGCTCGACGCCCTGGCCGCCTGGGTGGTCGCCGAAGCCAAGAAGGCGGCCGAGCAGGTCGCAGCCCACCCGGCCGCCTCCGCGCCCGTCCGCAGCGACCTGCTCGCGCTGCAGGAGCAGATCCAGGCGCTCAGCCGGGCAGTGGACGAGATCCGCCAGGGCCTCCCGGCGTCGCGCCGGAAGGCCGCAGCTCCCGGGCCGGCGGCCGCCTCGACCGCCGAGAAGTCGTCGGAGGCCAAGGTCAGCGCGGCGACAAGGAGGCGGTTGACCCTGGCCGCGAGAGCGGTCGCGGACCGCGAGGCCGCTGGGCCGGCGACGGCGAAGCGTGCGGCGGGGAGCGGCAGCCGGAAGCGGGCGCCCGCGAAGTCGACGGCCAAGAAGGCCACGGCGCCGCCCAAGCCCCGGCCGAGCCCGCCCGCCGACAGCCGGGTTCCGGAAACCCCCTAAGGGCTCCTCGTCGGCCGAGGCCAGCGTGATCCCGGCCGTGCAGCCGAATACCGCCGGGCGCACGGGTGGCGCTTCCACACCGGCCCCTGCGTGGCCGGCGACGGCGACGCGGCCGGCCCCACTACAGCTCCGGCGGGCTGCCCAGCCGGTCCACCGAGGTCTGGCTCGACTTCACCATCCGGCCCAACGGGTCGGCGTACTCGACGACCACCGTGCCGTTCGTCATCCCGCCGGGCGGGGCCATGTCGGTCGTGGTCCACGCCGCGCCACCGCACCGGGCGGCGCAGCCCGCGCCCGGATCGCCTGTCTCCCGGTGACTTCCAAGGGTCGAGTTCCCTCCGGCTCGCGCGCGCTCTGACTCCGGCGGGGCACTGAGGAAAATCCAGCCGCCCGGGCCGCGGCGGGCGGCGTAGCGTGCCGTCGCGTGCGAGCGGGATCCCGGCGGGTGCTTCTTCGAGAGCTGCCCGCGGCCAGCCGTCCATTGGCGACGGCTGCCGCGGTGTGCGTGGTGGTCAGCGCGGTCCTGCCCGTCGCCTTCGCCGTGGCGAGTGGCGCCGCCGTGGCCGCCGTCCCCCGGGCGGTCGGCGGCGGACTGGGGTCGCCCGGCGGGCGCCACCTCCTGGTCGCCGTCATCGTCCTGGGCGGCCTGCTCGCCGCCCAGCAGACACTGTCGCCCGTCCAGGACGCGCTCACCCGGATGCTGGCCCGCCGGGTGCAGCGCCGCACGTACCGGCGGTCCCTGGCCGCGGCCCTGCGGCCCCGCACGGTGGCCCACCTGGAGGATCCGGAGCTGCTCGACCTGGTCG
Organism: Acidimicrobiia bacterium; assembly: GCA_025934385.1. Next base: position 6,154 of record JAICYE010000117.1, read on the forward strand.
GCGCCGCCACCGTACTGACCCCCGGCGGCCCTGCCGGGGCGGTCCGGGCCGTGTTCGCCCAGTCCCGCCGGTTCCTGTCGGGGCTCGCCGGCCTGTTGCTCGTCGCCCACTTCCACTGGTGGCTGGCTCTGGCCCTGCTGGCCGCCGAGCTGTTCCTCCTCGCCACCAACCGGGTCATGTACAACCAGCTCATCGTCTTCCGGGTGCTGCAGATGCCCAGCCTGCGCCGGGCGGTCTACCTGCGGGGCCTGGCCATGAACCCCGACGCGGCCAAGGAGACCCGGGTGTTCGGGCTGGGCGGCTGGGTGGTCGAACGGTTCCGAGGGGAGTGGCTGGGGGCCATGACCGAGGTCTGGGACCAGCGGCGGGGAAACGGGGGCCGCCTGGTCACGGCCGCACTTCCCGTCGTCGTCGTCCAACTGCTGGCCGCCTGGCTGCTCGGCCGCTCGGCCATCCACCACGACATCGGCCTCGGCGCCATGGTGGCCTACGCCCAGGCCCTGTTCACCAGCATGCAGCTGTGCGTCGCCGGCGACGAGGTGTCCGTGTTCGAGGGTGTCGCCGTCCTGCGGGCCACCGACGAGCTCGAACGCGTGGTCGCCACCGACGAGCGGCTCCAC
>JAICYE010000065.1 GCA_025934385.1 Acidimicrobiia bacterium
GGCCCCGGGTGGGGCTCTGGCGGGCCCGGGTGGGGCTCTGGCGGGCCCGGGTGGGGCCCCTGGGTGGGGCCCTGGGTGGGGCTCTGGGTGGGGCTCTGGGTGGCCCTGGGTGGGGCCCTGGGTGGGGCCCTGGGTGGGGCAGAACGGGCACAATCGATCTATGGCCGAGGAGCCCGAATGCCACAAGGTCGAGTGGACCCGCCTCGAGATCGGCGAACGGTCGTGGCGGGTCAAGCTCGAATACGGCTGAGACGAGCAGTGGTCGGCCCTGGCCATCGGTGAGACCTACATCGAGGCGGTGGGCCGCGGATCCTCCCGTGCGGAGGTCCTCGACACGATCGCCTGGAGGTTGCAGAACTAGCGCTGGGCGGGTGGTGGCGTGACCGTGCGGAGGTCGATGAACACGCTGTCCTTGTTGCCGATCCGCTTCGTGAGGACGGGGAAGCGCTCCAGCGTCGAGCGGTCGACGGCGTTGCCGTGGCAGTCCTCGTAACGCTTCTGCGCCCGGTCCCACTGGATCAGGCAGGCCGTCGTCCCGCCCGGGGGTACGACGTGGAGGGCCAGGATCTGGTCGCCGTCGAGGTCGAGGTAGAAGGCCCGGTCTCCCTTGCGGGGATCGGGGTAGAAGACCGGCCCGTCCTCCTTGATGGTCTTCGTGACCCGGTCGGACTGGCCGGCGAAGAACGGCTGGTAGGGGGCCGGCGCCCCGCCGTGCCCGCCGCCGGCGACGACGATGATCACGATGCCTACCGTCAGCCCCAGCACCACCGTCGCCGTGGCCAGGATGACCCTGGTCCCTTTGTCGAGCTTGCGCCTGGCCATCAGCTCCCCGATCAGCCCGCCACGAACGAGAGGTGGACCCGCCGGTGCGGGTTGTCGCGGTTGAGGTCGACGAGCACGAGGCTCTGCCACGTACCGAGGGCCATCCGGCCGCCGACGACGGGGATCACCAGCGACGGGCTGACGAACACCGGCAGCAGGTGGTCGGCGCCGTGGCCGGGGCTGCCGTGGCGGTGGCGATAGCGGTCGTCCCGGGGCAGGAGCCGTTCCAGCACCTCGTCGAGGTCGGGCTCCGACCCGGAACCGAGCTCCATCAGGGCGACGCCTGCCGTGGCGTGGGGCGCAAACACCGACAGCAGCCCGTCCCCCAACGGCCCGCAGAACCGGGCGGCCGCCTCGGTCAGGTCGACGACGTGGCGGTCGCGGTTCTCCAGGGTGATCTCGGTGGTCTCCATCCGGCGCCGATGCTACGGCGGCTCCAACCGGGATTCCTTTTCGCTCTCGTGGTGAGCTCAGATGGGGGCACGAAAAGGAATCCCGGTAACCTTCGACGTCATGCAGAGGCCGTACCGAGTGGTGGTCGCCAAGCCCGGCCTCGACGGGCACGACCGGGGCGCCAAGGTCATCGCCCGGGCGTTGCGCGACGCCGGCTTCGAGGTCATCTACACCGGTCTCCACCAGACGCCGGAGCAGGTGGCGGAGACGGTGATCCAGGAGGACGCCGACGCCGTCGGGCTGTCGCTTCTCTCCGGGGCCCACAACACCCTGTTCCCGAAGGTCATCGCCCAGCTGGCCGACAAGGGCGCGTGCGACGTCCTCGTCTTCGGCGGCGGCATCATCCCCGAGGCCGACATCGCCGCGCTCAAGGAGCAGGGCGTGGCCGGGATCTTCACGCCGGGGACGCCGATGCAGGCGATCGTCGACTGGCTGGCCGGGGCGCTCGACGGGCGGGAGGCGAGCCTCGCCGGCTGAGGCGCTCGCCGACGAGAGAGACGAGAAACGGGAGATGCAAAATCTCCCACCGGAATGCAACAGACAGAAGGATTTTGAATCTCCCGGAGGACGGACGTGGATCTCTTCGAGTACCAGGGGAAGCAGCTGCTGGCGCGCTTCGGGGTGCCGGTCTCGCCGGGCGAGGCGGTCGACACCGTCGACGACGCCGTGGCCGCCGCCGAGCGGCTCGGCTACCCGGTGGTCGTCAAGGCCCAGGTGCAGGTCGGCGGGCGGGGCAAGGCCGGGGGCATCAAGCTGGCCAACAGCGGAGACGAGGCCCGCAAGCACGCCTCCGACATCCTCGGCATGGACATCAAGGGCCACGTCGTGCGCCGGCTGTGGATCGAGAAGGCCAGCGACATCGAGGAGGAGTACTACGCCAGCTTCACCCTCGATCGGGCGGCCAAGAAGCACCTCGGCATGGTCAGCGCCAAGGGCGGCGTCGACATCGAGCAGGTGGCCGAGGAGGACCCGGCGGCCATCGCCCGGGTCCACATCGACCCGCTGGTCGGCATCGAGGACTACCACGCCCGCCAGCTCGTCTTCGGCGCCAGGCTGAACCCCGCCGCCCGCAACGGCGCAGTGGCCGTCCTCAAGTCGTTGTACCGGGCTTTCGTCGAACTCGACGCCGACCTCGTGGAGGTGAACCCGCTGATCCTCCGGTCCGACGGCAGCGTCCACGCCCTCGACGCCAAGGTCTCGCTCGACGACAACGCCGGCTACCGCCACCCCGAGTTCGAGGACCTCCGCAGCCTGTCGTCGCTCGACCCCCGGGAACGGGCGGCTCGCGAGCGGGGGCTCAACTACATCGGCCTCGACGGCGAGGTCGGCATCATCGGCAACGGCGCCGGGCTCGTCATGAGCACGCTCGACGTCGTCAACCAGGCCGGTGGCCGGGCGGCCAACTTCCTCGACGTCGGCGGGGGCGCCGGCGCCAAGACGATCGCCAACGCCCTCGAGGTCATCACCGCCGATCCGAAGGTCCGGTCGGTGCTCATCAACATCTTCGGCGGGATCACCCGCTGCGACCTCGTGGCCCAGGGCATCCTCGACGGCTTCTCGACGATCGACGTCAAGGTGCCGGTGGTGGTGCGGCTCGACGGCACCAGCGCCGAGGAGGGCCGGGCGATCCTGGCCGCCAATCCGAAGGACGGGCTGGTGCCGGCGGCCACCATGCTGGAGGCGGCGAGCCGGGCGGTGGAGCTGGCCAAGAGCGGAGCGGAGGCCTAAGGCGATGGCGATCATCATCGACGAGAACACCCGGGTCGTGGTCCAGGGGCTGACCGGCCGGGAGGGCCGCTTCCACGCTCTCCGCAACAAGGCCTACGGCACCAACGTCGTGGCCGGCGTGACGCCGGGCAAGGGCGGCACCGACGTCGAGGGCGTGCCGGTGTTCGACACCATGGCCGAGGCCGTGGCCGAGACCGGGGCCAATGCCACGATCATCTTCGTGCCCGCCCGGTTCACCGCCGACGCGGTCTACGAGGCGGCCGACTCCGGCGTCGACGTCATCGTCTGCATCACCGAGGGCGTGCCGGCCCACGACGAGGCCCGCTTCGTCGACTACGTCCACAAGTCGTACCCCGACACCGTGCTGATCGGGCCGAACTGCCCCGGGCTCATCTCGCCGGGCAAGTGCAACATCGGGATCATGCCCGGCGAGATCACGCTGCCGCCCAGTCAGTCGAACACCAGCCCGGTGGGGTTGGTGTCGCGCTCGGGGACCCTCACCTACCAGGCCGGCCACGAGTTGACCCAGCGGGGGATCGGCCCGCCGACCTGCGTCGGTATCGGCGGCGACCCGGTGCCCGGGACGGGCTTCATCGACTGCCTGTCCCGCTTCGAGGCCGACCCCGACACGACCGCCTGCGTGATGATCGGCGAGATCGGCGGCTCCGACGAGGAGACGGCGGCGGCCTACATCGCCTCCGAGATGACGAAGCCGGTGGTGGCCTACGTCGCCGGGGTGACCGCCCCGCCGGGCAAGAAGATGGGCCACGCCGGCGCCATCGTCTCCGGATCGAAGGGCACGGCGGCGGCCAAGATCGAGGCCCTGGAAAAGGCTGGCTGCCGGGTCGCCCGCAATCCGCCGCAAATCGGCGAACTCATGGCCGAGGTGCTCAAGGGGATGTAGAGCGACGCCCTATGGTGGGCGTCGGTGAAAGTTTGGATCCTGGTGCTGGTGGCGGCCCTGGCCGGAACGGCGTGCTCGTCGGCGTCGCACGGCACGGAGGCCCGCGCCACCGGGTCGACGGCCACGTCGGGGCCGGTGCTGTCGCCGGTGTCGGCCTCGCCGTCGACCGCCTCCTCGGGGCCGGCCTCGTCGACCACGTCGACGTCGTTGTCGGTCACGACCTACGGGAACCAGGGCGGCGCGACGTCGACCACGGCAACCACGGCGGCCCCGCCGGCGAGTACGTCGGAGCCCATGCCTGACCACCGGGTGGCCGCCTCGGGCTCCTTCCTCGCCGGCGACACGGGAGCGGCGGTGGCGTCGCAGCCGGGCGGGGCGGTCAGCGGCCGGCTGCGGGCCGGCGTGGTGCTGGCCGTCGACGCCCTCGAGGGCGCCTGGGCCCACGTCCTCACGCCCTGCGAGAACCACGTCTGGGTCCGGCTGGCCGACGGTCACATCGACAAGACGGCCGACATCGTGATCGACGCCGGCCACGGCGGGCCGGAGTCCGGCGCCGTCGGGCAGGGCGGGCTCACGGAGAAGGAGCTGAACCTGGCCGTGGCCCGGATGGTGGTCGACGACCTCGCCGGGGAGGGCGTGACGGCCGCGCTGGCCCGCACCGGCGACTACCGCCAGACGCTGGCGTCGCGGGTGGCGGTGGCCACGGCCATGCACCCCAAGGCCTTCGTGTCGATCCACCACAACGCCGAACCCGACGGGCCGCGCCCCCAGGGCCCGGGCACCGAGACCTACTACCAGACCGGCAAGGAGGTCTCCGCCGCCCAGGCGGCGCAGTCGAAGCGCCTCGCCGGGCTGATCTACGAGGAGGTCGTGAAGGCCCTGTCGGCCTACCAGGCGTCGTGGATGGCCGACACCGACGCCGGCGCCAAGTACCGCATCGGCGACTCGGGCAACGACTACTACGGGGTGCTGCGGATGTCGGGGGCCAACGGGATCGTGGGCAGCCTGGCCGAGCTGGCCTTCATCTCCAACCCGTCGGAAGAGGGGCTCCTGAAGCGCGACGACGTCCGCCGGGCCGAGGCGGCGGCCGTGGCCCGGGGCATCGTCCGCTACCTCCGCACCGCCGACCCCGGCAGCGGCTTCACCACGCCCTACCCCGCACGGAACCGGCCGGCGGAGGCGGAGGCACGGAAGGCTGCGTCGACCCGTCCTGAAGACCGGCGTTCCTGCGCAACGACAGGTGTTGCGGAGGAACGCCGAAGCTCACGCCCGGCGACGCAGGGACCACATCTGCGCCGCCCGTTCGGCGTCGAGGGCCAGCGGCCAGGGCGCGGCGGGCGGGCCCAGTTCGTTACGGAAGGAGCGGGTGGCCCGGCGGGCCAGCTCGGGGTCGGCGCCGGCCCGGGCGGCCAGGTCCTTGGCCCTGGTCTCGACGGCGCCGTCGGGAACGGCCTCCCAGGCGATGCCGAGGTCGGCGGCCCGCCGGCCGGTGAGCTCGTCGCCGAAGAGACCGAGGGCCGCCGTCGTCTCCCGGCCCGCCGTCCGCCCCGACAGCACGAAGAACCCGCCGCCGGGGTGGAGGCCGATGCGGAGGAAGCCGGCCAGGAGCCGGGCATCGTCGGCGATGACCCGGAGGTCGGTGGCGAAGGCCAGGTTGATGCCGGCCCCCACCGCCCCGCCCCGGATGGCGGCCACCGTCGGCGGCTCGAGCTCGCCGACCCGGGCGAACGACCGGTAGACGACCGTCAGGTTCGAATGGGCCGGCTCGCCGAGCGGGTCGGCGCCGGCGCCGGCCAGCGTGTCGCGGTGGGCCCCGGCGCAGAAGTACGGTCCCCCGGTCACCACCACGGCGCCGACGTCGGTGTTGCGGTCGATCTCCTCGCAGGCCTCGACCAGGTCGGCGGCCATGGCCGGCGTCAGGGCGTTGCGGCGGTCCTGGGCGGCCAGGGTGATGACGGCGACGGGGCCGTCGACGGAAAGCTCGATCTCGCTCATCGAGTCGCAAGCTAGCTTGAGGACCCGGGGCGTTCTGGAGCGGAGAGGCAGGCGAAGAATGGGGACGGGTGTGAAGCTGGGAGTGCTGGCCTCGGGGAGCGGCACGAATCTGCAGGCGATCATCGACGCCGGCCTGCCGGTAGCGGTGGTCGTCACCGACCGGCCCGGGGTGGCGGCCCTCGACCGGGCCGCCGCCGCCGGCATCCCGACCGCCGTCGTCGACCGGTCGGAGCACCTGCCCGACCGGGTGGCGTTCACCAACGCCGTCATCGAGGCGCTCCGGGCCCACGCTGTCGACCTCGTGGCCATGGCCGGCTTCATGACCGTGCTGGCCGAGCCGATGTTCGAGGCCTTTCCCGACACGGTGATCAACACCCACCCCAGCCTCCTGCCGTCGTTCCGGGGTGCCCACGCCGTGGCCGACGCCCTCGGCGCCGGCGTGCGGGTCACCGGCTGCACGATCCACATCGCCACCGTCGAGGTCGACGACGGCCCGATCCTGGCCCAGGAGGCGGTGCCCGTCCTCCAGAGCGACGACGAGGACACGCTCCACGAGCGGATCAAGGCCGTCGAGCACCGGCTCTACCCCCGGGTGCTGCGCAGGCTGATCTCCAGTCCGGCGGCCGACGAGGCGCCGCTTTCCGCCGACGGGCCCGTCCCCGTCCGCCGTGCCCTCATCTCCGTCTACGACAAGACCGGCCTTTCCGACTTCGCCCGGGGTCTCGCCGACCTCGGCGTCACGCTGCTGGCCTCGGGCGGCACCGCCACCGCCCTGGCCGACGCCGGCATCCCGGTCACACCGGTGGAGTCGGTGACCGGCGCCCCCGAGATGCTCGGCGGGCGGGTGAAAACCCTGCACCCCCGCATCCACGGCGGGATCCTGGCCGACCGGGGCCAGGCCTCGCACCGGGCCGACCTCGCCGCTCAGGGGATCGAGCCGATCGACCTCGTGGTGGTGAACCTGTACCCGTTCCTGGAACGGCCGTCGATCGAGACGATCGACATCGGCGGGCCGACGATGGTGCGGGCGGCGGCCAAGAACCACGCCTGGGTCGGCGTCGTGACCGACCCCGGCCGCTACGAGGCGATCCTCGGCGAGCTCCGTACGAACGGCGGCCGTCTCTCGGCCGCCACCCGGGCCGACCTGGCCGTCTGGGCCTTCGCCCACACCGCCGGCTACGACGCCGCCATCGTCCGGTGGTTCGATCCCGAGCCGCTGCCCCGGCATCTGGTGCTGCCGCTGGAGAAGGTCGCCTCGCTCCGCTACGGCGAGAACCCCCACCAGGCCGGCGCCCGCTACCGCGACCGGCTCGGTGGCGGCTGGCTCGACGGCATGGTCCAGCACGGCGGCAAGGAGCTGTCGTTCATCAACCTGCTCGACTCCGAGGCGGCGTGGCGGCTGGTCAACAGCTTCGACGGGCCGGCCTGCGTGATCGTCAAGCACGCCAACCCCTGCGGCGTGGCCCAGGGCGGCGGCCCGGCCGACGCCTACCGGAAGGCGTTCGAGTGCGACTCGCTGTCGGCCTTCGGCGGCGTAGTGGCCCTCAATCGCCCGCTCGACGACGAGACGGCCGCCGCCATCGGGGAGGTCTTCACCGAGGTGGTGCTGGCGCCGAGCTTCGCCCCGGCGGCGCTGGAGAGCCTGGCCAAGAAGAAGAACCTCCGGCTGCTGGAGTGCCCGCCACCGGTCTACGGCGGGATCGACCTGCGCAGGGCCGGCGGCGGCTTCCTGGTCCAGGAGACCGACCCGCCCGACGAGGACCGGTCGACGTGGAAGGTCGTCACCAAGGTGGGTCCGACCGACGAGCAGCTCGACGATCTCGCCTTCGCCATGAAGGTCTGCGCCGCCACCGGCAGCAACGCCATCGTCCTGGCCAAGGGCGGAGTGGCCTACGGCATCGGCGCCGGACAGCAGAGCCGGGTCCACTCGGCCGAGATGGCGGCCAAGAAGGCCGACGGGCGGGCCCGGGGCGGCGTCTGCGCCAGTGACGCCTTCTTCCCCTTCCGCGACGGCGTCGACACCGCCGTGGCCGCCGGGGCGGCGGCGATCGCCCAGCCCGGCGGCTCGGTGGGGGACGAGAAGGTGATCGCCGCTGCTGACGAGGCCGGGGTGGCCATGGTCTTCACCGGCCGCCGGCACTTCCGTCACTGAATCGGGAGATCTCGATATGACCGCACAGATCCTCGACGGGAAGGCGGCATCGGCGGCGGTCAAGGCCGACCTCACCGAACGCTGCGCCCGGCTGGCGGAGCGGGGAGTGGTGCCGGGCCTGGCCACGATCCTCATCGGCGACGACCCGGGCAGCGCGGCGTACGTCGCCGGCAAGCACCGCGACTGCGCCGAGGTGGGTCTCGCGAGCATCGAGCGGCATCTGCCGGCGGCGGCGACGCAGCGGGACGTCGAGGACGCGGTGCGGGAGCTCAACGACGATCCCGCGACGACCGGCTACATCGTGCAGCTGCCGCTGCCGAAGGGCCTCGACGAGCAAGCCGTGCTCGGGCTCATGGACCCGGCTAAGGACGCCGACGGGCTCCACCCGGTCAACCTCGGCAAGCTGGTGCTCATGCAGGAGGCTCCGCTGCCGTGCACACCGCGCGGCTGCCTCGAGCTGATGCGCCGCTACGGCGTGGAGACCCGCGGCGCGGA
>JAICYE010000563.1 GCA_025934385.1 Acidimicrobiia bacterium
CCGGGCTGGCCGCCTCGGCCGGCTGCGGGACGCTCACGCCGTCCGCCGCCACCGTCGAGTACCCCCACCACCCCGTCAAGGTCGACCGGGCCGACTTCGAGAAGGAGCTGAAGGCCCTCGACGACAACAAGCAGCTCCAGGCCCAGTCAGGCGGCAACGGCCTCTCCGGCGCCGGCAAGGACACTGTCGACCCCCGGCTGGCCGCCGGGTGGCTCACCGCCGTCATCTACGACAAGCTCATCACCCACGAGTACGACCGTCGCCACCTCTCGGTGACGCCCGACGACACCGATGCGGGCACGTCGCAGTTGTCGACCCAGTTCGGCAGCCCCCAGGTGGCCGACGCCTTTCCGAAGTGGTTCAAGGACCGGGTCATCGGCCGCAACGCCCGGGCCGTGGCCGTGCGCTCCGCCGTCTCGGGCATCGACCTCTCCGACGCCGGCCTGCAGAAGTACTACGACAGCCACCAGGCCGACTTCAGCCAGAACTGCCTGTCGCACATCCTCGTGAAGACCAAGGCCGAGGCCGAGTCGGCGCTGGCCCGCATCAAGGGCGGGGAGGACTTCGGCGCCGTGGCCAAGTCGGTCTCGATCGACACCGGCAGCGGGGCCAAGGGCGGCGACCTCGGCTGCAACCCCAAGGGCGTGTTCGTGCCGGAGTTCGACAAGGCGGCCAGCGAACTGCCCGTCGGCCAGCTGTCGGATCCGGTCCAGACGCAGTACGGCTGGCACATCATCCTCGTCCGGGAGCGGAAGACGTCGCCTTTCGACGCTGCCAAGGAACAGGTCCGGTCGGCGGTCAACACCCAGGCCCAGGGCGCCTTCCGTCAGTTCCTCCAGCAGGCGGCGTCCACCGCCCGGGTGACGGTCGACCAGCGCTACGGCACGTTCCGGCCGCCGGCCGCCGACCAACCGCCGGAGGTCGTGCCGCCGGCGGTTCCCAAGCCCAACACCGATCGGGGGGACAACGTCCCCGCCACCCCGCCGGCGGGGCAGCTCCCCGGCGACTCGACGCCGTCCGGCGGAGGGTGACGGCACCGGAGCCCGGTCGGATCGTCGTCGTCGGCCTCGGGCCGGGCGGCGCCGACCTCCTCCTGCCCGCCGCCCGGGCGGCGCTGCTGGCGGTGCCGGCGGGCCGGCGGTTCGTCCGGACCACCCGCCATCCGGCCGTGGCCGACCTCGCCGCCGAGGGCGTGGGGTTCGAGAGCTTCGACGCCGTCTACGACGGGGCCGCCTCGGTGGCGGACGTCTACGCCACGATCGCCGATCGCCTCCGCACCGCCGCCGACGGCGGCGACGTGTGCTTCGCCGTCCCCGGCAGCCCGGCCGTCGGTGAGCAGTCGGTGGTGCTGCTCCGGGCCCGGCTCGGGAAGCGCCTCAGCCTCGTGCCCGGGCTCTCGTTCGCCGAGCTGGCCTGGCTCCGCCTCGGCGTCGATCCCCTGGCGGGCGCCGGCGCCCGGGCGGTCGACGGCCAGGCCCTCCCCACCGCCCTCCCCGCCGGGCCGCTGCTCGTCAGCCACTGCCACTCGAAGCTCGTGCTCTCCGATGTGAAGCTGGCGCTGCTGGAGCGGCTCCCGGGCGAGGGCCCGGTGACCGTCCTGGCCCGGCTCGGTCTCCCCGACGAGTCGGTCGCGACCGTCCCGCTGGAGGACCTCGACCGGGTCGTCGAACCCGACCACCTCACGTCGGTGTACGTCGACCTGCCGCCGGGCGGCCCCGGCGAGGCGTGGGAGCGGTTCGTGGCCCTCGTCGAGCGCCTGCGGGGGCCCGGCGGCTGCCCCTGGGACGCCGAGCAGACCCACCACAGCCTGGCCCGCCACCTCGTGGAGGAGGCCTA
>JAICYE010000011.1 GCA_025934385.1 Acidimicrobiia bacterium
CGGGCGGCATCGGCGGTGCCGCCGGCCCGGGAGGACGGGGAGGCGCCGGGACCGCCCGCCCGGCCGTCCGGGGAGGCGCCGGGACCGCCGGCCCGGCCGTCCGGGACGGGGCGCAGGCGGTGGTCGGCAAGGGCCGGCGCGGGCCGGGAAACGGCAAGGGGTCGATGATCTCGCCGCGGCCCCGCATCCAGGCGATGCCGCCGGTGAGGCAGAACGGGACGTCGGAGCCGAGCGAGGCGCCGAGGGCGGCGAGGGCTGCCGTGTCGAGCGCGAGCCCGAGGAGACGGGCGCCGCCCACGAGCGTTCCGGCGGCGTCGGCCGACCCGCCGCCGAGGCCGGCCCCCGACGGGATCGACTTGTGGAGCGAGACGTCGAGACCCGACGCCGCCCACGGCCCGGGATCGTCGCCTTCGGCCGCTGCCTCCAGCAGCAGCCGGGCGGCCCAGGCGGCCAGGTTCGTCTCGTCGGACGGCACGCCGACGACCGCCCGGCCCGACAGCCGCACCCGGACGCCGAACGGCGCCTGGATGCGCAGACCCACCACGTCGTGCGGCTCCCGCAGCGAGACGACGAGCGCCTCGAGCTCGTGGTACCCGTCGGGGCGGCCCCCGAGCACCCGCAACGACAACGTGAGCTTGGCCCTGGCCAGCACCCGGACGTCGCGACTCATCCGGCCGCCCCGCCCGGAGGCCACCCCGCCCCGCCTTCGGCGTTGCTCGGGAACACCCCGTGTTCCTCAGGAACGCCGGAGGCGGCGGCCCGGGCCAGGGCCGCCCACTGGTCCAGGGTCAGCGCTTCCGCCCGGAGCATCGGCGGGATCCCGGCGGCGGCCAGCACGGCCTCGACGCGCCCGCCGAGTGCCGGCCGGAGCGCCTGGCGGAGCGTCTTGCGCCGCTGGCCGAACCCCGCCCGGGCCAGCCGGAACAGCGCTTCCGGTGACGGCACGTCGACCGGCGGCGCCGCCCGCCGCTCGAAGCGGACGACGGCGGATTCCACCTTCGGCCGGGGGACGAACACCGTCGGCGGGACGGTCCCGACCACCGAGGCGGCGGCGCGGTAGGCGACCTTCACCGAGATCGCCCCCGACGCCTGCGAACCCGGCGGTGCCGCCAGGCGCTCGCCGACCTCCTTCTGGACCATGACCGACAGCATCGACAGCCGCGGCACGTCGTCGAGGAGCCGGGCGACCAGCGGCGTGGCCACGTTGTAGGGCAGGTTCGAGACCATGGCCCAGGGGCCGTCGCCGCCGAGCAGGGCGCCGTAGTCGGCGGAGAGGGCGTCGCCGTGGACGACGCGCACCTGCGGCAGGTCGGCCACCACCTCGCCCAGCACCGGCAGGAGGTGTCGGTCGAGCTCCAGCGCCAGCACCTCCCCGCCAGGCGAGACCGCCTCGGCCAGGGCGACGGTCAGCGACCCGACGCCGGGGCCGACCTCCAGGACGCGCTGCCCCGGGCCCACTCCCGCCAACCGGACGATCCGGCGGGCGGTGTTGGGGTCGGCCAGGAAGTTCTGGCCCAGGGCGCGACTCGGCCGGAGGTCATGAGCGGCGAGGAGAGCCCGCACGTCCGCCGGAGACAGCAGCCGCACACCGGGACCGTAGTGCTTCCCGGGGGCGACCCCCGGGACCCCCGGGCCCGGGCCCTACCACTCGATGCGGACCCGCACGACTCCCTGGTTCGGCCCGGCGATGGCGAGGAACACGCTCCGGTCGAGGTCGATGATGCGCCCGGCGACGAACGGCCCCCGGTCGGCCACCGTGCACGTCGCCGACTGGCCGGTGGCCAGGTTGATGACCTTGACCACCGTGCCCTTGGGCAGGGTCCGGTGGGCACAGGTCCCGGGCCGGTAGTGGTACCAGGACGCGCCGCCCTCCTGGTGGCCGCCGGCGGCACCCGGGGTGGGGGTGTCCCCGGGCGCGGGGGCGGCGGGGGCGTCGCCCTCGGCGATGCGGAGCTTCAGCGGCACGTCGTCATCGACGCCGGCCGGGGCGCCCCGTCCGCCGCCCCGGCCGACGATCACCACCCGGGGCGTCGCCGGCGTCACGATCTCCGACGACAACTCCCGCTTGCTGCTGATCCGACCGTCCCGCCGGGTCACCAGGAAGACCACCCGCTCCATGCCCGGCGACCCGTCCGCCTCCACCCTCGTCTCGCCCTTGGGCAGCGTCACGTCGTCGCGGCGCTGCTCGGCCACCGCCAGGGGCCGCTCCTCGGTCACCTGCGTCACGTCCACCCGGACCACCGTCACCGTTCCGCCTGGCGGGGCGTCGAGCGGCGGCGTCACCTCGTCGTCGGCGTCGAGGGTGACCCCGAGCCCGGCCAGCAGGTCGCCGACCGTCGCCGCCGAGGTCACCACGTCCCGGCTCGATCCGTCGTGGGTGACGGTCACCTTGGTCTGTGGGGCGGGATCCGGCGCCCGGAAGGCCGAGCGGGAGGCCCGGTCCCGGGCCACGTGGTCGGCGTCGATCGAGGCCGCCAGCGCCGCCGACCGCAGCGTCGGCCGCTCCGGCGGAGCGCCCCGGACGACCACCGCCCCGATGGCGGCGGCCGCCACCGTCACGGCGACGACGGCGGGGACGGAGCGGCCGGTGAAGCGGCGCCGGCCGCGGCGCGGCGCGGCATCTGGGCTGGTGGAGGGCATCGCGGCACGCTAACGAGGCGTTTTGGCGAGCGGCAAACGTCCCCACGCTGCGTCCCACCGGCCGGAAACACCCGTTCATATTCGTTGCCCGTGAGGTATCTGTGACCTCAGAGCGAAGTGTTACTTGACAGCGGTCGTGGGCCCCGGGAGGGCCAGAAGAACGCCAGGGCGTTGGCCCGGGTGACCTCGGCCACCGTTTCCACCGGCTCCTGACGGGCGGCGGCCAGCGCCGCCCCGACCGCCGGCAGGAACGCCGGCTCGTTGGTCCTGCCCCGGTGGGGGACGGGTGCCAGGAAGGGCGAATCGGTCTCCACCAGCAGGCGGTCGGCCGGGGTTGCCGCCGCCGCCGCCCGCAGGTCGTCGGCCGTCTTGAACGAGACGATCCCGGAGTACGACAGCCAGCAGCCGAGCCCCAACGCCCGTTCCGCCTCGGCCGGGCCGCCGGTGAAGCAGTGGAAGACCGTCCGGGGCGGGACCCCGTCCGATTCGAGAACGGCGAACGTCTCCACCCAGGCGTCCCGGGAGTGGATGATCAGCGGCAGCCCCCGGTCGCGGGCCAGGCCGAGCTGGGCCCGGAAGGCCGCCTCCTGGGCGTCGGGCTCGGAGTGGCGGTAGTAGAGGTCGAAGCCCGCCTCCCCGATGCCGACGACGCGGTCGGCGCCGGCCAGCTCGACCAGACCGGCCCACTCGTCGGCCAGCCGGGAGGCGTCGTGGGGATGGAGCCCGACGGTGGCCCACACACAGGCGAACTCCCCCGCCAGCCGGACGGCCTCGGTGGACGTGGCCAGGTCGGTGCCGATGCAGACCATGCGCTCGACGCCGGCCTCGACCGCCCGGGCCACCGCCTCGTCGGGGGTCGGGCCGCGGCCCCCGAACTGGAGATGGCAGTGGGCGTCGATCCAGGCGACCGGCGCGCTCATCCTTCCAGCCGCGGGAACAACGCCGGGCCGCGCTCCAGCGTCGAACCCGCCGGCATCGACCCCCAGGCGGCGGCATCGGGCAGGCGTTGGTCCTCCGGCGTGCCCGGCAGCCCGAGGCGCCGCCACAGCTCGCCGGCGGCGTCGGGGATGATCGGCGCCGCCAGCAGCGCCACCAGCCGCAGGGTCTCCAGGCAGTCGCCGAGGACGGCGGCCACCGCCGCGTCGTCGCCCGCCTTCTGCCGGGCCCACGGCGCCCGGTCCTCGATATAGGAGTTGGCCGAGCGGATCAGGTCCCACACGGCGCCGAACCCGCCGGCGAAGTCGAGTCGGGTCATCCCCGCCGAGAGCGCCTCGAGCGCCACCGCCGACTGCTCCCGCAGCGGCCCGTTCTCCCGCTTCTCGGGCGCCACCCCGCCGAGGTAGTTGACGGCCATGTTCAGCACCCGGCTGGCCAGGTTCCCGAAGTTGTTGGCCAGGTCGGCGTTGTAGCGGGCCACCATGGCCTCGTAGCTGAAGTCGCCGTCGGGCCCGAAGTTCTGGTCGCGGAGGAAGTGATAGCGCACCCCGTCCGACCCGAAGGTCGCCACCAGGTCACCGGGGGCGATCTGGTTGAGGCGGGTCTTGCTCATCTTCTCGCCGCCGACCAGGAGCCAGCCGTGGGCGAAGACGCACTTCGGCGGCGCCTCGCCGGCGGCCATCAGCATGGCCGGCCAGTAGACGGCATGGAAGCGGAGGATGTCCTTCCCCACCAGGTGGTAGTCGACCGGCCAGAAGTGGTCGAAGCGCTCCCGGTCGGAGCCGTAGCCCATGGCCGTGCAGTAGTTGATGAGGGCGTCGAACCAGACGTAGGCCACATGGCGGGGATCCCAGGGGATCGGCACGCCCCAGCTGATCGACGTCCGGGAGATGGAGAAGTCCTGCAGGCCCTGACGGATGAAGCCCAGCACCTCGTTGCGACGGGTCTCGGGCTGCACCGCCTCGGGGTGGGCGGCGTAGTGCTCGAGCAGCCGGTCCTGGTAGCGGGAGAGCTTGAAGAAGTAGTTCTCCTCCCGCATCCGCTGGACGGGTCGGCCGTGGATCGGGCAGTGCCCGTCGACCAGCTCGTCCTCCACGTAGTAGGCCTCGCAGGCCACGCAGTAGAGGCCCTCGTAGGTGCCGAGCTCGATGTCGCCGGCGTCGTAGACCTTCTGCAGCATCTCGGAGACGGCCCGGTAGTGGCGGGGCTCGGTGGTGCGGATGAAGTCGTCGTTGGAGATCCGAAGCTCTTTCCAGGCCTCTCTGAACCGTTCACTCGTCCGGTCGGCCCAGTCCTTGGGTGTCAGCCCCTGGGCCTCGGCGGCCTGGGCCATCTTGAGCCCGTGCTCGTCGGTACCGGTGAGGAAAAACACCTCATCTCCCCACAAACGTCGCCAGCGGGCCAGCACGTCAGCGGCGATGGTGGTGTAGGCGTGGCCGATATGGGGAACGTCGTTGACGTAATAGATGGGAGTGGTGACGGAGAAGGGTGGCACGCGTGTCTTCCTCGGCTTCTCGACTCAGGCCTTACGATACGACGCCGTCACGGGTCAACGGTCCGCAAGGCACCGGCCCCCAGGGGCCGCCCGCCCCGCCCCGGGCCGTCCCGGCGCACGACTCGAAGCGTGAGGCGCGCTCGACGGGCATGACCCGCAAGGTCGACGAACTCGGACGCATGGTCCTCCCCAGCGAGCTCCGCAAGCGGTTCCGCATCCACGAGGGCGACCACCTCGCCATCCACGTGGAAGAGGAGCGGATCGTGCTGACCAAGGTGGAGACGGGGTGCGTCTTCTGCGACTCCACGGCCGGCCTCGTCAACTACCGGGACAAGCTCATCTGCGACGACTGCATGGCCTCGATCCGCAACATCTGATTTCGTCTCCTCACGACCCTGCCCCCCTCCGGAGGGACGTGGCGAGGCTATAGGCCCGGCGGCGGCTGACGCCGAGGCGACCGGCCACCGCCGCGGCCGCATCCCTGGTCGACGCCCCGCCCTCAAGTTCCGCCCGCAACGCCGCCTCGAGCGCGTCGTCGGGCGGCTCGGTGCCGTGGCCGGGCCCGGACGGCGCCGGGCCGATCACGATCACCTGCTCGCCCCGGGGCTCGGGGCCCGCTCCGGTTCCGGCTCCGGCCGCCGCCGGCCCGAGCGTTCCCCGCCAGACGGTCTCGAACTTCTTCGTCAGCTCCCGGGCCACGGCGACCGGCCGGTCGGGGCCGAAGGCGGCGGCGAGATCGGCCAGGGTCGCCTCCAGCCGGTGGGGTGCCTCGAACAGCACGACGGTGCGGTCCTCGCCCTGGAGGGCCTGGAGGCGGGCGGCGCGCTGGCGGCCCTTGCGGGGCAGGAACCCCTCGAACACGAACCGGGCGGTCGGCAGCCCCGACACGACCAGCGCCGAGAGGACGGCGCTCGGCCCCGGGACCACCTCGACGGCCACGCCGGCCGCCAGCGCGGCGGTCACCAGCCGCTCGCCGGGGTCGGAGATGCCGGGCATCCCGGCGTCGGTGACGCACACCAGCCGCTCCCCCCGCTCGACGATCCGGCCCACGAGCCTGGCGGCGAGTTCCGCCTCGTGGGGACCGTGGAAGGAGACCAGCCGCCCGCCGGCCGGGATCCCCAGCGCGGTGAGGAACGGCCGGGTCCGGCGGGTGTCCTCGGCGGCGATGACGTCGGCCGTGGCCAGCGCCTCCACCGCCCGGGCCGAGACGTCGCCCAGGTTCCCGATCGGCGTCCCCACCAGGATGACGGCCGGGCGGGCTTCGCCGCCCTCGGGCTGGGTCACTCCTTCACCTCGACGGTGTCGCCCGGCCGGAGCTGCCACCGCTCGAAGGCGCCGGCCGCCGCCTCGACGACGAACCCCGACCGCCACACCACCCGGGTGACCCGCCACGGCTCCACCGTCCGGGTCCGCAGGACGACGCCGCGCCGGTCGCAGAACGCCACGTCGATCGGGAAGCGCATTCCCAGCGTGTGGATCTGGCGGCAGGGCCGCAGCACGAGCGCTCCGGTCACCTCGGCCGAATCCCGGCGGCCGAGAAGCCCCTGGGCCCGCTCCCGCGTCCCCCGGGCGACCTCCGCACTGGCCAGGACGTCCCCTTCCCGCACGAGCCAGGCCATCGCGCCGCCGGGCCTTCAGACGTTGAAACGGATCTCCAGGACATCGCCATCCTGGACCTCGTAGTCCTTGCCCTCGACGCGGAGCTTCCCCTGCTCCTTGGCCCGGGCCCACGAACCGATGGAGAGCAGCTCGTCCCACCGGATGACCTCCGCCCGGATGAACCCCCGCTGGAGGTCGGAGTGGATGACGCCGGCGCACTCCGGAGCCCGGGCGCCGGCCCGGAACGTCCAGGCCCGGCTCTCCTTGTCGCCGGTGGTGAGGAAGGTCCGCCGGCCGAGGAGGTGATAGGCGGCGTGGGCCACGCGGGGCACGACGCCCTCGCCGAGGCCGAGGCCCTCCAGCAGCTCCGTCCGCTCCCCGGGGTCGAGCCGGGCCGCCTCCGCCTCGAGCTGCACCGACACGGCCAGGGCCCCGGGGGACGGGGGGTGTCCCCCCGACAAGGGCGGCGTGAGCCGCTCCGAACCGAAGGGGGCGGCCAGCTTGGCGGCGTCGTCGAGCTGGTCCTCCCCGAGGTTCACCACGGTGAGGACGGGCTTGGTGGTCAGCAGGAACGACGGCTTGAGCAGGTCCCGCTCCTCGGTCGTGAGTGCCGCCCGGTAGAGCGGCGTGCCCTCGTCGAGCAGGACCTGGGCCTTCTCCAGAGCGGCGATCTCGGCCAGCAGCGACTTGTCGCCCTTGGCCGCCTTCTGCTGGCGGTGGACCCGGCCCTCCACGGCGGCTGCGTCGGCCAGCACCAGCTCGAACTCCAGCGTGGCGAGGTCGTCGGCCGGGTCGGGGGCGCCACCGGTCGGGGTGACCACCGCCGGGTCGTCGAAGGCCCGCAGGACGTAGACGAGGGCGTCGACCTCCCGCAGGCTGCCGAGGAACCGGTTCCCGAGGCCCTCGCCGGTGCTGGACCCCTTGGCCAGGGCGGCGATGTCGACGAACTCGACCCCGGCCGGCACGACCTTGCGGGACTCCGACATCTCCGCCAGCTTCCACAGCCGCTCGTCGGGCACCTGGGCGATGCCCACCGTCGTCTCGGTGGTGGAGAAGGGGTGGGACGCCACGACGGCGTTGCCACCGGTCAGGGCGTTGAACAGGCTGGACTTCCCCGAGTTGGGCAGGCCGACGAGGCCGAGCTTCTCCATCGGGCCTGAGGCTACGCCGCGGCGGTTTCGAGGATGTTGTCGAGTTCGGCCAGAGCCGCCCAGGGGTCGCGCACCAGGACGGCCTGCAGCCCCACCTGCCGGGCCGACTCCACGTGGCGGCGGGTGTCGTCGAGGAACACGGCCGCCTCCGGGGCGACCTCGAGCCGCTCGCAGGTGAGCCGGAAGATGGCGGGGTCGGGCTTGCGGAGCCCGACGTCGCAGGAGTCGACGACGACGTCGAAGAGCTCGAGCGGGATCGAATCCTTCCAGTACCGGCCCCACTCCCGGACATTGTTGGTCAGGATCGCCGTCCGGTACCCCCCGGCCCGCAGCTCCCGCACCCGGTGGACCATCATCCAGTGCACGCCGACGCCGAGCTCCCGCAGGAACTGGGCGTACACACCGAGGTCGAGCGGTCGGCCGAGGGCGACCTCGGAGCGGACCACGAGCCGTTCGTGGAACTCGTCGAGCGTCAGGCGCCCGGTCTCGAGCAGGTGCCAGTCGTGCGCCTCGGGGGCGCCAGGTAAAGCTGCCGAGTGGTCGGGGATCGCCTCGGTCGGGCCCTGGGGCGAGGCGCCCTTCCCGAACAGCAGCTGGGCCAGCGACTGCTCGGGGTAGCCCATCCGCCGCTCGAATTCGGCGATGCCGGCGAAGGGCGTGGTCGACAGGACGCCGCCGTAGTCGAAGATGACCGCCTCGATCTGCACCATGACGTCCGGGAGGCTAGCGGCGCGGCCGCCGCGTCAGCGCAGCCGGATCACCAGTGCCGACAGCGGGGCGAAGGCGAAGAGGTACCAGGCGAAGACGTTGAGCGAGTGGGTCCGCACGAACCGCAGCAGGTAGTGGATGGAGGCGAACCCCACGACTCCCGACACCAGCGTCCCCGTGAGCGAGGCGGCCGAGATCACCAGATCGCCCTTGGCCAGGTCGAGGACGCCGGCGCCGCCGATGGCCGGTATCGACAGCAGGAACGAGAAGCGGGTCGCCTCCTCGCGGGACAGACCGGCCAGGAGGCCCGTCCCGATCGTGGAGCCCGACCGGGAGATGCCGGGCAGGATGGCCACCGCCTGGGCGGTGCCGATGGCCGCCGAGCGCCCGTCGTCGAGCTCGTGGCGGACGGCCCGCTCCCCGAGCTTCTCCGTAGCCACCAGGATGCAAGCGGTGCAGAACAGCTCGATGCAGCTCTCGTAGGGTCGCTGGAACGAGTCCTCGAAGAAGCCGCCGAAGGCCAGGCCGGCGATGACCGCCGGGATCGTGCCGATGACCAGGAACCGCAGGATCCGCCGGCTGGTGGCGACGTCGGGCCCCCGGCCCAGCGCCCCGAGGACCAGCCCGATGATCTCGTTGCGGAAGTAGATGATCAGGGCGACCAGCGTGCCCATGTGGAGCAGGACGGTGAGCCCGAGCGGTGGCTCTCCCCACCCCAGCATCCCGGGCACGAGGACGAGGTGGCCGCTGGAGGAGACGGGCAGGAACTCGGTCAGCCCCTGGACGAGGCCGAGAATGATCTCGTGCACGTCCTACGGTAGCGACCGCTCCAGCGGGCCGAGCGCTTCTCCGCACCGACAGGTTCGCTTCTCCGGCACGGCCGCGATCACGTCGAAGAGCAGGCCCCGCAGCCGGGCGAGGTTCGACGTGAAGAACCCGAACACCTCGGCCTGGGTGACCGACCCCACCCCGGCGTTCGGAAGCGGCTCACGCCGCCCTTGTCCGGGGGACACCCCCGGCCCCCCGGGCTCGACGCCGGTGTCGTAATCGGTGATGAGGGCGATGCCGGCGTAGCAGAGGCCGAGCTCCCGGGCCAGGTAGGCCTCGGGGTACTGCGTCATGTTGATGACCTCGAACCCCTGGCTGCGGTACCAGCGGGACTCCGCCCGGGTCGAGAACCGGGGCCCCTGCACGACGATCACGGTGCCGGACGGGTGGACGGTGATGCCGGCCGCCCGGGCCGCCTCCACCGCCACCGCCGAAAGCTCGGCGCAGTAGGGATCGGCGTAGGACACGTGGTGGGCCACCGGACCCTCGTAGAAGGTGTCGGCCCGGCCCCAGGTGCGGTCGACGAGTTGGTCGGGGACGACGAAGTCGCCCGGCGCCACGCGGGGCTGCAGCGACCCGGCGGCGCAGGGGCCGATGAGCCGGGTGACGCCGACCTGGCGCATGGCCCAGAGGTTGGCCCGGTAGTTGATGCGGTGGGGCGGCAGCTCATGGCGGCGACCGTGGCGGGGCAGGAAGGCCACCCACCGGCCACCGACGTCGCCGATCGTCACCGGCGCGGCCGGCGCACCGAACGGCGTCTCGAGCGTCACGTCCACGGCGTCGTCGAGGAACGAGTAGAACCCGGAACCCCCGAAGACCCCGATGTCGGCCTGGGCCTCGGCCGGAGCCGGGGCCGCCGAGGACGTCACGCGATCTTGCTGTCCGACTTCGACGAGGTGCCCGACGACCCGCCCGACGATGACGACGACCCGCCCGACGTCGAGTCGGAGGACGTCGAGTCGGAGGACGACGACGACGCGACGTCCTTGTCGGTCACCTTGTGGGCGCCGCCCTTCCCGCTCCGGTTGTCGGTCTTGTAGAACCCGCTGCCCTTGAAGACGATCCCGACCGGCGAGAAGACCTTCCGCAGCTTCCCGCTGCAGCTCGGGCACTTCGTCAGCGGCTTGTCGGAGAACGACTGGACCACTTCCAGGTGCTCGCCACAGCTGTTGCAGCGGTACTCGTAGGTGGGCATGGCAACCTCGGTCGTTAGCACTCGGGACGCTTGACTGCTAATCATAGCTGCCGCATTGACAGGGTGTCCCCGAGGTGTCGGAATGGGCCCACCATGGGGCCGCCTCCGTTCACGCGCTCGCTGGCCGTTGCCCTCGGCGTGGCGGCGGGCTGGCTGCTGGTCGTGGCCGTGATCGCCGCCCTGGCCGGCGGCCTCGTGGGCATCAGCATCCTGGCCGGCGTCGGGGCGGTGATGGCCGCCGCCTGCGGGGTGGTCACCTGGCGGACGGCCCGGCGGCTCGAGGCCTGGCTCGGCGAGCAGCTCCACGACACGGCCCGCGACCTCGAGAGCTCGCAGCAGGCCTTCCGGCGGGCCATCGCCCGGCTCGGCGACACGCTGGCCGCCACCCACAACCGGGAGAAGATCCTCGAGGCCGTGTCGGAGACCGCCCAGCTGGCGGTCGGGGCCCAGCGGGGCGTCTTCTACGAGTACATCCCGGCCCGGAGGGTCCTCCTCGCCCGGTCCGGGGTCGGGCCCGACGCCCCCGAGCTGAGCCTGCCGCTGGGGACGGGCCTGGCCGGCACCTCGGCCGCCGAGCGGGCGCCGGTCAGCTACCCCGGGTCCGCGGTCTCAGGCGGCTCACACCGCCGCGATCAGGGGGACACCCCCTGTCCCCCGGGGCCGGTGTTCCCCGAGCCCGAGGTGGCCACGGCCATGGCCGTCCCGTTCTTCAGCCGCGGCGACCTGCTCGGCGTGGTCGCCGTCTACGGCCACGGCGAGGAGGACACGTTCGGCCCCGACGACCTCGAGACCCTCGTCACCCTGGTGACCCAGGCCGGCACGGCCGTCGACAACGTCTCGCTCCACGAGGAGGCCCGGCGGCTGTCGATCACCGACGGCCTCACCGGCCTGTGGAACCGCCGCCAGCTCGACCTGCGCTGCCAGGAGGAGCTGGAGCGGGCCATCCGCTTCGGCCGGCCGGTCGGGGTGGTGTTCTGCGACGTCGACCACTTCAAGGACGTCAACACCGAATGGCACCACCAAGGCGGCGACGCCGTCCTCGTCGAGGTGGCCCAGCGACTGTCGGCCGCCACCCGGGAGATCGACGTCGTGGCCCGCTACGGCGGCGAGGAGTTCGTCCTGCTGCTGCCCGAGACCGACCTGGCCGGCTCCAGGATCCTGGCCGAGAAGGTCCGCCGGGCGATGGGCGACGAGCCCGTGGAGCACGCCGGCCGCACCCGGACGGTCACGCTGTCGCTGGGCGTGGCCGCCTATCCCCACAGCGGGACCACCGTCCGCACGCTGCTGGCGGCGGCCCAGGAGGCGCTCGGCCGGGCCAAGTCGAACGGGCGGGACCGGGTGGAGGAGGCCCAGCCCAAGATGCGGAGCACCGGCTGACCGGCGAAGATGCGTCCATGAGCAAGGTTCGGAAAGCGGTCATCCCGGCGGCGGGGCTCGGGACGCGGTTCCTCCCGGCCACCAAGAGCCAGCCCAAGGAGATGGTGCCGGTCATCGACAAGCCCACCATCCAGTACGTGGTGGAGGAAGCGGTCGGCGCCGGCATCACCGACATCCTCGTGATCACCGGCCGGGGGAAACGGGCCATCGAGGACCACTTCGACCGCAACTTCGAGCTCGAGTTCTACCTGGAGCAGGGCAAGAAGAACGAGGAGCTCGAGCAGGTGCAGGCCATCTCCGAGATGGCCGACATCCACTACATCCGCCAGCGCGACCCGCTCGGCCTGGGTCATGCGGTTTCGGTCGCTCGACAGCATGTGGGGTCGGAGCCCTTCGCCGTCCTGCTCGGCGACGACATCATGGTCGACGACTCGAAGCTGCTGCGGTCGATGCTCGACGTCTACGACCGGTACGGGCGCTCGGTGGTGGCCGTCCTCGAGGTGCCCCGCGAGGACATCAGGAACTACGGCTGCGTCACTCCCGAACTGATGGAGGAGAACCTCGTCCGCATCCGGTCGATCATCGAGAAGCCCAAGCCGGAGGACGCCCCCTCCAACCTGGCCGTCATCGGCCGCTACGTCTTCACGCCCGAGATCTTCGACGCCCTCGATCGGATCACGCCCGGCGCCGGCGGCGAGCTGCAGCTCACCGACGCCATCAGCCTGCTGCTCCAGACCCAGACGGTATTCGGGTACGCCTTCGAGACCGGCCGCTACGACATCGGCAAGAAGATCGACTTCCTCCGGGCCACCGTGGAACTGGCGCTCGACCGCGCCGACCTCGGCGACGAGTTCCGGGCCTTCCTGGCCGACCTCGTCCAGCGGCGCAAGATCGTCTAGGGCGCGTCCCGGGGGCGCCGGGTGGCGCGGCGGGGTCAGCCGAAGAGGCCGGGCAACAGCTTCGCAGTGGACAGGGCCGGCAGCGTCACCGGCGACGTCGGTGGGCCGGCCGGTGGCGTCGCCGGAAGCGCCGGAACGACGGCCTTGGCCAGCGCCGGCAGGGCGGGTACGAGGGCCGGCAGGGTCGGAACCAGCGCCGGCAGGGCGGGCGCCGTCGCCGGCGGCGGGGCGGACGGCGGCGCGGCGGACGGACTCTGGCCGCCGTTGCCGTTCCCATTGACCGGCGCCGGGCCCGGGCCTATCACGTGCGGGCAGTCCTCGTGGGTGATGACCTGGCCCATCTGGAGCGTGACCCCCGAGGGGTACTTGTCGGAGTCGTAGAACAGCGTGTGGGCCGACGTCCCCACGAAGCTCAGCCGTATGCGGACGCCGATCTGGTGGCCGGCTGCCACCGTGTGGGGCGTGGACAGTGGGATCGGCACCTGCGTCTCGGTGGGCGCGGCCGCCGACGCCTTGGCCGCCACGTCCTTCGGGCTCTGCCCGATGATGCTGATCGCCCCCTTGGGGTCGATGTCGACGAGGTCGCCGGTCAACAGCCCCGCCACCGCCTCGCTCGGGCCCTGGATGAAGGCCCGGAGCTTGGCCGACCCGCCGAGGGTCGCCGGCTCGGTCAGCGGCGGGGTGGTGAACAGCGGCTCCTTGCCGGTGCTCGTGGCCTGGCCGAAGGTGGCGGCCAGCCGGCGCTCGGGAGCGCGGTTGCCGAGCACGCCGTTCGGCAGCGGCCCGACGTAGGTGAACTGCGGGTCGGCCGGGAAGGCGGCGACGCCCGTGGCCTTGTCGTCCTGGAAGCGGTAGTCCTTGGTCGTGACCGGGGTGAACCCGGTGAGCGACGAGCACGGCTTCGGCTGGGCGCCGAACACCGAGATCAGGCTGGTGATGAAGCGCTTCTCGACCGCGTCGTCGGCCGGGCCGAGGTCCATCGGAGGCGCCACCGTGCCGACGGCGCCGATATCGACGGTCCACTTGCCGAAGGCCAGGCCGGTGAAGCGCTGGGCCGCCTTGGCCTGGTCGGGGTCGAGCTTGTGGAGGTCGAGGTCGAGCGACGTCGTGCCGGACGCGGCCGACGCCTCCGTGGTGCCGACCTCCTTGCCGGCGGCGTCCTTCACCGTGATGTCGTAGGTGGTGACGCCGACGAACGGCAGCGTCCCGCCGTTGCTGATGACCTTGACCCGCTCGCTGCCGGGGTCGACCTGGATCGTGTGCGTCAGCTTGCCGACCAGCATCGGGGCCCGCTCGTTGTAGGCGTAGGTGCGGGAGGGGTGGGCCAGCCCGGCGAGGACGGCCTGGTCGCGGGCGGCCTGCTGGCCTTCGAGGATCGACTCGGTGTCGGAGACCGCCTTGCCCTTCACGCTCTCGGCGAGGTCCACGGCGCCCGAGGCGTCGGTGTAGCC
>JAICYE010000320.1 GCA_025934385.1 Acidimicrobiia bacterium
GGACGACGCCCCCCCGGGGGACGGGCCCAGGGCCGGTCGCACCCGGCGCGTCAACGCCGGCCGGGAGGGGACGAAGAAGCGGGTGCGGGAGCTCGTCCTCGCCGACCTCGGCCCCAAGCTGACCGGTTCGAAGCGCGTCGGCAGCGAGATCGAAAAAGAGGTCAAGGCGGCCCTCGACCGGGCGCTGCAGCGGGAGGACGTCCGGATCTCGCCGGCCGAGCGGTCCAAGTTCGTGGCCGAGGTCCTGTCGGACATCCTCGGTTACGGCCCACTCGACGGCCCGCTGGCCGACCCGACCGTCACCGAGATCATGTGCAACGCCTACAACCAGATCTGGGTTGAGCGGCGGGGCGTCATCGAGCCCACCGGCCTGGCCTTCACCGACGACGGCCAGTACCGCCAGGTGATCGACAAGATCGTGAGCGCCGTCGGCCGGCGCGTCGACGAGTCGAGCCCGATGGTCGACGCCCGCCTCCCCGACGGCTCCCGGGTCAACGCCATCATCCCGCCGCTGTCGCTCAACGGGCCGACCCTCACGATCCGGAAGTTCGCCGACGACCCCTACACCGTGGCCGACCTCATCAACTTCGGGTCGATGACCATGGACCTGGCGCTGTTCCTCGAGGCCTGCGTCCGGGGCAAGCTCAACGTGCTGGTCTCGGGCGGGACGGGCACCGGCAAGACGACCACGCTCAACGTGCTGTCGTCCTTCATCCCCGAGCGGGAACGGATCGTCACCATCGAGGACGCCGCCGAGCTCCAGCTCCAGCAGCCCCACGTGGTGCGGCTGGAGTCGCGCCCGGCCAACAGCGAAGGCCGGGGCGAGGTCCGCATCCGCGACCTCGTCCGCAACGCCCTGCGGATGCGGCCCGACCGCATCGTGGTCGGCGAGGTCCGGGGCGGCGAGGCCCTCGACATGCTCCAGGCCATGAACACCGGCCACGCCGGCTCGATCACCACCGTCCACGCCAACACGCCCCGCGACGCGCTGGCCCGGCTGGAGACCATGGTGCTGATGGCCGGCTTCGACCTGCCGGTGCGGGCCATCCGGGAGCAGATCGCCTCGGCCATCAACGTGATCGTGCAGCTCGAGCGGGCCTCGGACGGCGTGCGCCGCATCGTGGCCGTCGAGGAGGTCCAGGGTCTCGAGGGCGATGTCATCCTTCTCCAGCAGCTGTTCCGGTTCGTGCCGCGGACGACGGCGGAGGGGCGCCAGATCGGTGAGATCGAGGCCGCCGGGCTGCGGCCGAAGTCCCTCGACGCCCTCGTCCACTCCGGCGTCGACCTGCCGGCCAGCGTGTTCCAGGCCCCCGTCCGGCCCCGGGAGGTGCGCCCCCGGAACCGGTCCGTCCCGTCAGTGGCCGAGCTCATCGCCCGCAGCGGCGGACCGGTGACCGGAGAACGGCGTTGATCGCCCTCATCGCCGCCCTGACCGTGGGCGCCGGCCTGGCGCTGTCGGTCGTGTCGTTCCTGCAGCGGGCCAAGGAGCGCGACGACGACCTGGCCTCCATCCTCCAGCTGCCCTTCGGGGAACGGGACGTGCCGATCGAGGCGGTGACCGAGTCGCGCGCCGCGCTGCTGGAGCGCACCGTCTCGCTGGCCACCGAGGGACTCGAACACTTCAACCTCATGGCCCGGGTTGCCGGCGAGCTCGAGCGGGCCCGCCTCCCGCTGCGGCCCGGCGAGTTCGTCCTCGCCGCCGGGGGCGGTGGTGCCTCGCTCGGCCTGCTGATGTTCTTCGTGACCGGCCAGCTGCTACTCGGCGTGCTGTCGGCCATCGCCGGCCCGTTCCTGGCCTGGAACTTCGTGAAGTTCAAGGTGGCCCGGCGCCGCAAGGCGTTCGAGGCCCAGCTCCCCGAGGCGCTGGGGCTCATCGCCTCCTCGCTCCAGGCGGGCCACACCGCGCTGCGGGCGGTGCAGTCGATGGTCGAGGAGAGCGAGCCACCGCTGTCGCAGGAGTTCGAGCGGGTGGTGGCCGAGACGGCCCTCGGCGACCCGTTGGTCGACGCCCTCGACCGCATGGCGCAGCGCCTCGACATCGAGGACCTCAAGATGGTGGTGCAGGCCATCCGCATCCAGCAGACCGTCGGCGGCAAGCTGGCCGACCTCCTCCACACGCTGGCCGAGTTCATGCGGGCCCGGGAGGAGATCCGCCGGGAGGTCAAGGTCCTCACCGCCGAGGGCCGCATGTCGGCCTGGGTGCTGGGGGCCATGCCCGTCGGCCTGTTCTTCGCCGTGAAGACGATGAGCCCCGGCTACCTCGATCCGATTCTGCGGGCCCCGGGCGTCTTCGCCCTCATCGGCGCCGGCGTGTCCGTCGCCCTCGGCATCGGGATGATCATGCGCATGGTCAGGATCGACATCTGATGGACCCGACGCTGCTCACCTTCGGAGCGGCGGCCGTGGCCGTCGGCGGCGTGCTGGTGGCCCACTCCCTCCGGGCGCCGCAGGTCGACGCCGAAGCGGTGCTGGCCGAGCTCGACACGGAACCCGTCGCGCTCGACGAGTTCAGCACCCGGCTGAAGGAGCCGATCGCCACCCGGCTGCTCCGTCCGCTGGCCGGGTCCCTCGGCGAGAAGATCGCCGGGCTCGTCCCCCGCCGGCGGGCCGACCAGCTCCGGCACCGGCTGCTCATCGCCGGCGTGTCGGCCAAGCTCGGGCCCGAGGAGTTCGTGGTCATGCAGGGCGTCGGCTTCGGCGTCGGCGTTCTCCTCGGGCTGCTGCTGGGTGAGGCCTCGGGCTACCACGGCTTCGGCCTCCTCCGCATGGTCGTGGTCCTGGCCGTCATGGGCCTGTTCGCCCCCGTCGCCTGGCTGCGCCGCAAGCAGGACGAGCGGCAGGCACAGGTCAGGCGCGACCTCCCCGACGTCCTCGACCTGCTGGCGATCTCGGTGGAGGCCGGCGTCGGGTTCGAGGGCGCCCTGGAGGTCGTGACCCGCCACTTCGACGGCGAGCTGGCCGGCGAGTTCGCCCGCACGCTGCGGGAGATGGAGCTGGGCCTGCCCCGCCGGGATGCGCTGCAGAACCTGAAGCGGCGCACCGAGGTCCCGGAACTGTCGAACTTCGTCCTCACCCTGGTGCAGGCTGACGCCCTCGGGATGCCCATCGGGCGCGTCCTGCGGACGCAGGCCGGGGAGATGCGGCTCAAGCGCCGGGCCTGGGCCCGGGAGCGGGCCGCCCGCCTCCCGGTCAAGATCATGTTCCCGCTCACGGTGTTCATCCTGCCGGCGCTGTTCGTGGTGATCCTCGGCCCGGCGGCGATCAGCATCGCCCACAACCTCTGATGCCGTCGCCGGGCGCGGGGCGGTTCCCGGCACTCATCGTGACGCTGCGGTGGGCGGCCGTGACGCTCGGCGCGGTGCTGTCGCTGGTCGACCTGCGCCACTCGGCCGCGGCGATGACGGCGACATCGCTGCTGTGTCTCTACGCCGGCGTCCGCATCCTTCGGCCGCTCCCCCGGCCCGACGGGGGCGACGTGGCGCCGTCGGGCATCGCCGCCGAGCTCGGCGTGACGCTGCTGGCCGTGGCGGTGAGCGGTGGGTTCGGCAGCCCCTACGTCTTCGTGATTCTCGTCCCGGTGCTGCTGGCCGGGTTCACGCAGGGCTACGCCGGCGGGTTCGTGGCCGCCGGCGCGGCCGGGCTTCCCCTGCTGGTGCTGGGGGCGACGCTCCCGTCCGCCCGGGTCCCGACCGAGACGGCCTCGCAGGTGCTGCTGCTCTTCGCCGCCACCGGAGCGCTGGCCGGCTACGCCCGGCGGGTCTTCGTCGACGCCGCCGCCGAGCAGGCCACGTTCGAGGACCGGGTATCGACCCTCACC
>JAICYE010000174.1 GCA_025934385.1 Acidimicrobiia bacterium
GCAGGGGCGACGCCCGCTACATGGCCCTGGCCGCCGACGACCCGGGGCGGCGGTTCACCTTCCGGCTCTTCCCCGACGGCAGCGGGACGGGCGAGGGCCCCGACGGCGCCGTCCACACCCGCTTCCGGTCGTGGAAGGAGGCGCTGCGGGACACGCCGCCGGCGTGACCGTGCGCCCGACGGGGGTACCCTCGCCGACATGGATGCCGAACACGCACGCCAGCTGATCGTGAGCGAGAAGGAGCGCCTGGAAGGCCTCGTCCGGGAACGGGAGGCCGAGGGCGTCGGCACGCAGTCGGAGACCGACCAGATCTCGGAGCTGTCGTCCCTCGACCAGCACCAGGGCGACATCGGCACCGAGACCTTCGAGCGGGAGAAGGACTTCTCGCTCCTGGAGCAGCTGGAAGCGGAGATCGGTGACCTCGACGCCGCCCTGCGCAAGATCGACGACGGCACCTACGGCACCTGCGAGGTGTGCGGCAAGCAGATCGAGGCCGACCGGCTCGAGGCCGTGCCGGGGACGCGCACCTGCATCGAGCACGCCGGCGCCCATTGAAGGGTTTCGACCCCGGCGCCCTCGGCCGGTTCACCGGGGAGCGGGAGTTCAAGGTCGACGCCGCCCGCGCCGTCGCCTACGCCGCCGCCACCAACGACGACAACCCCCGGCACACCGGCGGCGAACTGGCCCCGCCGGTCTTCGCCGTCGTCCCGACGTGGGACGTCCTCACCGCCGCCGCCCGGCTGGTGGCGCCGGCAGAAGCGTTCGACCACCTGGTCCACTCCGAACAGGACATGCGCCTCTTCCGGCCGATCGCCCCCGGCGACGTACTGCGCTCCCGGGCGGCGCCGGTCTACCTGGCCGTGCGGGGCGTCGGCACCACCGTCGCCGTCCGGACCGAGACCCTCGACGCCGGCGGCGGGCTCGTCAACGAGCAGTTCGTCACGCTGTTCTTCCGGGGCCGTTCGAGGGCGGCAGCGGCGGCGAGGCGCCCCCTGACCACAAGCTCACGGCGGGGGCCAAGGCGGCGGCGCCGGTGGCCGAGGTGACCTACCGCTTCGACGACGATCAGACGTTCCGCTACGCCGAGGCGGCGGGCGACCCGCTGCCGATCCACCTCGACGACGCCGTCGCCCGGTCGGTCGGGCTGCCGGGCATCATCGTCCACGGCCTGTGCACGATGGCCTTCTGCGGACGGGCGGTGATCGGGTCGGTGGCCGCCGGCGACCCCACCCGGCTGGCCCGGCTGGCGGTGAAGTTCTCCCGGCCCGTCCTGCCCGGACAGGAGATCACGATCCGGATCTACGCCGTCCCGGGGCCCGACGATCGTCACGGCGGCGCCTACGGCTTCGAGGCCCGGGACGCCGAGGGCCAGACGGTGGTGAAGGACGGCCGGGCGGAGCTCCGCCCGGGCTAACCTCGAAACGATGAGTCGGTGGGTGCGCTTCGCCCGGGCCCGGGAGGCGGCCGGCCGCCCGGCCGACGACATCGACGCCTCGACGCTCGGGGAGCTCCTCGAGCGGGCGGTGGCCGACTACGGTGCCGACTTCGCCGCCGTCCTCGACATCAGCCGGGTGTGGGTGAACGGCAACGAGCCCACCGACGGGCTGAACACGCCGGTGGGCCCGAATGACGAGATCGCCGTCCTGCCGCCGGTCAGCGGCGGC
Organism: Acidimicrobiia bacterium; assembly: GCA_025934385.1. The sequence goes on from JAICYE010000174.1 coordinate 1,665, forward strand.
TGACGCTAACCCAGCTTGGTCTCCCAGAAGATCTTGTCGATCTCGCCGATGAGCCCGAGCAGCTGCTCACCCAGGCTGGGGTCGAGTGACTTCTTGGCGTCGCCGGCGGCCTTGGTGGCCCGCCAGAACAGGTCGTGGAGCTCCGGGTACTTCTCGAGGTGCGGGGGCTTGAAGTAGTCCGTCCACAGCACCCACAGGTGGTGCTTGACGAGGTCGGCACGCTCCTCCTTGATCTGCACGCACCGCTCGCGGAAGACGGGGTCGTCACTACCCTGGTACTTCTCCTGGATGGCCTTGACGGACTCTGCCTCGATCCGGGCCTGGGCCGGGTCGTAGACGCCGCAGGGGAGGTCGCAGTGGGCGTGGGCGAGGGCCGGGGGGCTGAAGCGGTCGGCCGCGGCGAGAAGGCGGGAAATGAACGGCATGCTGGCGTCCTCCTCCGGGGGTCAGGTTGTCAGGGCGACGCTACCCCTGCCCGATGGCGGTGAACCACTTGCCCCTCCGGCGCCTGGAGGTCACGGGCGAGAGCATGATCCCCACGCTCCGGCCCGGCGACCGCGTCCTCGTGGTGGGCGGCCTGGGTCCGTTCCGGCCGCGCCTGCGGACGGGCGACCTGGTGGCGCTGGACGATCCCCGGGACCCCGCCCGGGTGATGGTCAAGCGGGTGACCGCACTGGCCGGCGGGCGGGTCGAGGTCCGGGGCGACAACGCCGCCGCCAGCACCGACAGCCGTCACTTCGGGTCGGTCGACCGGGCCGCCGTCGTCGGCCGCGTCCTCTACCGCTACCACCCGGAGGAGCGGCGGGGCCGCCTTCGGACCGGCTGAGCGTCGGGGACGGCCCGCCCGGCGGACACGCTCCGTCGGGAAATGTTGCCGCTGGCTGAACACGCCGGTAGCGTCCGCCCACGAGCCGCCGGGAGGTGGCCGTTCCGCTCATGCGAGCTCTTTCCCGCACCTTGATCGTCGTCGCCGTCTGTCTCGGCCTCGCCGCGCCGGCCGGGGCCACCGGCCGCGACGGCCTGCCCAACCGCCGGGACCTGCAGCGCCGGGCCGACGCCGCCGCCGTCCGCTACGACCGGGCCGTGGCCGAGCTCAGCCGGCTCGGCGACGAGATCGGCAGCCTCGAGCGCGGCCTGGCCGAGACCGAGGCGACGATGGCGCCGCTGCGGGCGGCGGTGACCCGGCGGGCCGTCGCCGTCTACACCAGCGACCGCGGCCTCGACGCCGTCTCCGAGTTCACCGGCGGGGACGACGTGCTGGCCTCGGCCCGGGCGACCAGGCTGGCCGCGGCGGTCAGTGCCGGCGACAACCAGCTCCTCCGGCGGGTCGGCACCGCCGCCGCCGGGCTGGCCCGCCACCGCGACCAGCTCGCCGCCCGCCGCGCCGAGCAGCAGCAGGCCACCGACGACCTGCAGACGGAACGGAGCAACGTGGAGCAGGCCCTCTCCGCCATGCTCGAACGGGAACAGCGGGAGCAGGCGCTGCAGTCCCGGCTGATCCGACGGGCCAGCCGCAGCGGCGCCGCCGACGGGCTCGACCGGCCGCTTCCGCCGGAGCCGATCCCGATCGTGACCGACTTCGTGTGCCCCATCCGGGGGCCGCTGACGTTCACCGACACCTGGGGCGCGGCCCGGGCCGGCGGGCGGCGCCACGAGGGGACCGACCTCATGAACCCCTACGGCACGCCGAACGTGGCGGTGGTGTCGGGTCCGTTCGAAACCCACCACTCGGGCCTGGGAGGGCTGGCGATCTACCTCCACGGCGACGACGGCAATACCTATTACTACGCCCACCTTTCCCAGGTCGTCGGCCCTGACCGCCGGGTCGCCCAGGGGGAGGTCATCGGGCTCACCGGCAGCTCCGGCGACGCCACCACGCCCCATACCCACTTCGAGTTCCACCCCGGTGGCGGCCCGGCGGTCGACTCCTACCCCCTCGTCAGAGCCCACTGCTGACGGCGGGCCGGCGGAGGTAGCCTGGGAGGTCGCAAGCCGATCCCCAGCCTGATGGAGTGACATGCCGGAGCAACGCCGTCTGGACCGGGTCCTGGAGCCGGCCTACCTCGAGGGCCTGGCCGACCGCACGGTCGATGAGCTGTCGGCCATGAAGGCGGAGTGCGTCGAGCTCGAGACCGAGGTCTCGTTCGTGCGGCGCCTGGCCCAGGGCCGGATCGACATCCTCGACGCGGAGCGCGACCGGCGGGCCAGCGGCGGGGCCTTCGAAGACCTGATCGGGAGCCTGGCGAAGATCCTGGCCGACGAGGGCCCCCGGCCGGTGCCGTCCCAGGCCCACCTGCCCCAGCGGATGGCCCCGTCGCCGGCGATCGAGTGGACCCGGGGCCTCGAGCCGCTGGTCGGCGACTCGACCCTCGTCCGGCTCCCCGACTTGACCGACGCCGAGCTGGCCGACGCCCGGGAGCAGCTGGCCGCCCTGGAGCGGGAGGTATCGGGCAAGCGCCGGACGCTCCACGAGGTGCTCCACACCCTCGAGATCGAGCTGGCAGAACGGATACAGGCGGCCAGGTCGTGACCGACCTGACCGAGGCGTCGTCCGGCGCCGAGGCGGCCGATGACCGCTGCGTGCTCGTGGTCGACGACGACGCCGTCCTCCGCCGGGTGGTGCGGGCGGTCCTCGAGGCCGACGGCTTCCGGGTGCTCGAGGCCCACGACGGCCAGCAGGGGCTGGCGCTGGCCGCCTCGGAACGGCCCCGGGTGGTCATCCTCGACGTGATGATGCCCGGGCTCGACGGGGTCGAGGTCTGCCGCCGGCTCGACCACAAGTCGACCAAGGTCCTCATGCTGACGGCCCTCGGCGACGTGACCACCGAGGTCGCCTCGCTGGAGGCCGGCGCCCGGGGCTACCTGACGAAGCCGTTCAGCTCCATGGAGCTGCTCGACCGGGTCGAGGAGCTGCTCCGCCAGTGACCGAGCCGGAGGGCGCCGCGTCTCGGTGGGATCCGGCCTCGATCCCCGACCCCACCGCCGCCCTCGAGGCTCAGCTCCTCGTGTTCGCCAAGGAGCTCGGCGAGGGCTACCAGCGGGAGCGGGAGCGGGCGCAGCACCTCGAGCAGGCCCTCGGCGACCTCCGCCAGGCCTATCTGCAGACCGTCCGGTCGCTGGCCCTGGTGGTCGAGGCCAAGGACGCCTCCACCGGCCAGCACATCGAACGCTGCCGGCTCTACGGCATGGCGCTGCTGGCCGAGATCGGCCTGGCCGACGAGAACCGGGAGGCGGAGTTCGGCTTCCTGCTCCACGACTGCGGCAAGGTCGGGATCCCCGAGAGCGTCCTCAACAAGCCCGGCCCCCTCACCGCCGCCGAGTGGCGGGTCATGCGGACCCACCCGATCATCGGCTACCAGCTGGTGGCCGACATCCCCTTCCTCAGGACGGCGGCCCAGGTCGTGCGCTGCCACCACGAGATGTTCGACGGGACGGGCTACCCCGCCGGCCTGCGCGGAGAGGAGATCCCGCTGGCGGCCCGGGTGTTCTCGGTGGTCGACGCCTTCGACGCCATGACGGCCGACCGGCCCTACCGGGCGGCGCTGCCGGTGGAGGCGGCGGTCGAGGAGCTGCAGAAGATGGCCGGCACCCAGTTCGACCCCGAGGTCGTCCGGGTCTTCGCCCCCCTGAGCGAGCAGCTCATTCCCCGCACCGCAGCTTGAGTGACAACGCCGCACTGGCCGAGCTGGGCGGTTTCATCCGCGATCAGCGGCGCATGGCCCGTCTGTCGCTGCGCAAGCTGTCGGAGCTGGCCGGGATCTCCAACCCCTACCTCAGCCAGATCGAGCGGGGACTGCGCAAGCCCAGCGCCGACATCCTCCAGGCCATCGCCCGGGGCTTGAGCATCTCGGCCGAGACGCTCTACGTGCGGGCGGGGATCCTCGAGGCCCGGGCCGGCGGGTCCGACGTCGTGGCCGAGATCCTGCGGGACA
>JAICYE010000139.1 GCA_025934385.1 Acidimicrobiia bacterium
GCGGGCCGCCCCGACCGCCTTGGTCAGGGGGCCCATGACGCCGCCGACCGGGCCGTCGAGGCCGTAGGCGGCGACCGCGCCCCGCCCTCCCGGCCCCACGACGCCGGTGGCGTGGGCCTCGTCGACCATGAGGACGGCGCCGTGGCGTTCGCAGGCGGCGGCGATGTCGGGCTGGGGTGCGACGTCGCCGTCCATCGAGACGACGGAGTCGGTCACGACCCGCGCCCGGGCGCCGGCCGGCGCCGCCCGCCGCCAGGCCGCCAGGCGGTCCTCGAGGTGGCCGGCGTCGGCGTGCCGGTAGACGTGGACGCCGGCCCGGGACAGGCGGCACCCGTCGATGATCGAGGCGTGGTTGAGCGCATCGGAGAAGACGGCGTCGCCCGGGCCGGCGAGTGCCGACACCGTCCCGAGGTTGGCCAGGTAGCCGGACGAGAACAGCAGCGCCGCCTCGGTGCCCTTGAACGCCGCCAGCCGCGCTTCGAGCTCGTCGTGGACGGTGAGCCCGCCGGTGACCAGCCGGGCCGACCCTGAACCCGCGCCGTAGCGGCGGGCGGCCTCGGCGGCGGCGTCGACCACCTCGGGATGGGCGGCCAGCCCGAGGTAGTTGTTGGAGGCCAGGCACAGCACCCGGCGCCCGTCCAGCACGACCTCGGGCTCCGACGCCGACTGCAGCGTCCGCACCCGCCGGCCCAGCCCCGCCGCCTCCAGCCGTGCGAGCTCCTCGCCGCAGAACGCCAATGGATCCGCCACGACGGGCGCCCCCGGTCGGGAACCGGCGGTCATCCCCACGCCCCAACTGGCGTTCGTTTACCGGGATACTGCGGAAATGGAACGCCAGAAGGCCATGGCCGCGAGGTCCGGCGCAACCGGCGTTCGTTTACCGCCATACAGCGGAAATGGAACGCCAGTTGAGGAGCGGGAGCGGGAACGCCGCAGGGCCGGATCACGCCGGCTCCCGGGAACGGGGCGCCGAACGGACCGTGGCGAGGGCCGCAGCCGTGGCCTCTTCGATCGACTCGGCCGTGGCGGCCACCAGGCGGGACAGCTCGTCCTCGGTCATGGCCAGTGGCGGCATCAGGACGACAACGTCGCCCAGGGGCCGCACGATGGCGCCCCGGGGCCGGGTGGCCCGGGCGACCTCGGCGCCGACCTGGAGGTGCTCGGGGAACGGCTCCTTCGTCGCCCGGTCGGCCACGAGCTCGATGCCGACCATCAGCCCCCGCTGGCGGACGTCGCCGACGTGGGGATGGTCGGCCAGCGGCTTCAGTGCCGCGGCCAGCGTGTCGACCTTGCCCGGCAGGGAGTCGAGCACCCGCTCCGATTCGAAGACGTCGAGGTTGGCCAGCGCGGCGGCGCAGCACAGCGGGTTCCCGGAGTAGGAGTGGCCGTGGTACAGCGTTTGGTGCTCCTCCGGCCGGGCCAGGAAGGCGTCGAACACGTCGGCGGTGGCCAGCGTGGCCGACAGCGGCAGGTACCCGCCGGTGAGGCCCTTGGCGACGCACATGAGGTCCGGTTCGACGCCCTCGTGCTCGCAGGCGAACAGGCGGCCCGTCCGGCCGAAGCCGGTGGCCACCTCGTCGACCACCAGCAGGACGCCGTGGCGGCGGGCGATGTCGGCGATGCGGCGCAGGTGCCCGTCCGGCGCGGTGATGATTCCCGCCGCCCCCTGCACCAGCGGCTCGACGACGACAGCGGCGACCGACGAGCCTTCCCGGGTCAGCACAGTGTCGAGCGCCTCGGCGCAGGCCAGCTCGCACGAGGGGTAGGACAACTCGAGCGGGCAGCGGTAGCAGTACGGCGACGGGATCGCCGCCGTGGGGAACAGCAGCGGGCGGTATGTCTCGTGGAACCGGTCGATCCCGCCGACGGAGACGGCGCCGATGGTGTCGCCGTGGTAGGCGTTCTCCAGCCGTACGAACGTCGGCCGGTTCTCGCCGCGGTTGCGCCAGTAGGAGTAGGCCATCTTGAGCGCCACCTCGACCGAGGCGGCGCCGTTCTCCGAGAAGAAGACGCGCTCCAACCGGCCGGGGGCCAAGGCCACGAGCCGGGCGGCCAGCTCGATGGCCGGCGGGTGGGTGAGGCCGAGGAACGTCGAGTGGGCCAGGCGGCCGAGCTGGTCGACGATGGCGGCGTCGATGGCCGCATGCCCGTGGCCGTGGACGTTGACCCACAGAGAGGAGACGCCGTCGAGGTAGCGGTGGCCCTCGGTGTCGATCAGCTCGCAGCCCTCGGCCCGTTCGATGATCAGCGGGTCGTCCTCCAGCCAACCCGCCATGGCGGTGAAGGGATGCCAGATGTGGGCCTGGTCGAGGGCGGCCAGCCGGCGGGTGCGCTCGCCGGGCTCCCCGGCGCTCATGGCGCCTCGACGGGAATCCGCCTGCGGATGGGCTTGGCCGGCAACGACTTCGTGCCGTCGGCGGCGACGATGAAGCGGCCCTCGCCGGGAACGGCGCCGCCGTCGGCGCCGGCCACCGGCATACCGAGCGACTCCAAGAGGGCGATGTCGTCCTCCGGGGCCCGGCCCAGCGTGGTCAGGTAGTTGCCGACGATGAGGGCGTTGGCGCCGGCGTAGAGCCCCATGCTCTGCAGCTCGCCGAGGATCTTCTCCCGGCCGCCGGCCAGGCGGATCCACGCCCCCGGGAGGATCAGCCGGAACAGGGCGATGGCCTGGAGTGCCTCCCGGGGCGACAGCAGGGGCGTGCCGGCCAGCGGCGTGCCGGGGCGGGGGTCGAAGAGGTTGACCGGCACCTCGCACGGTTCCAGCGCAGCCAGCTCGAAGGCGAAGTCGACGCGCTGCTCCAGCGTCTCGCCGAGACCGAGGATGCCGCCGCAGCACAGCTCCATCCCGGCGTCGATCGCCAGCCGGGCCGTGGCCACCCGGTCGTCATAGCTGTGGGTGGTGCAGATCGACGGGAAGACCGCCCGGGGCGCCTCGAGGTTGTGGTTGTAGCGCCGCACGCCGGCCGCTGCGAGGCGCTCGGCCTGGGCGGGGTCAAGCAGCCCGAGGGAGCAGGCCACCTCGAGGCCGGTCTGCTCCCGCACCGCCGTTACGGCGGCGATCACCTTGTCGAGCAGCCGCTCGCTCGGCCCCCGCACGGCCACCACGATGCAGAACTGCGTGGCGCCGGCCGCTTTCGTGGCCCGGGCCGCCCCGAGCACCTCGTCGAGGTCGAGGAACGGGTAGACGTCGACGCCGGTGTCGAAGTGGGCCGACTGCGAGCAGAAGGCACAGTCCTCGGCGCAGGCACCGGACTTGGCGTTGATGAGGCTCTCGAGCTCGACCTCGGGCCCGCACCAGGCCAGCCGCACCCGGTGGGCCAGGGCGATCAGCGCCGGCAGCTCGTCGAGGGGCAGGCGGGCGACGGCCATGGCTTCGTCACGGGTCAGGGGGCGGCGCTCGTCGAGCAGGGCGCGTTCGGCGGCGGCGAGCGGCACGGCGACTCCTTGGAGGATCTTTTCCCCTGACCGGTCTGGACGGCCGCAGAGCCTATCGGCCGGGTCTGGCAGAACGTCAGTCCAGGCCGGCCAGGTGGGCGCGGTCGTTGAAGCGGTCGAGCCGCCACCGGGCGAGGCGGTGGCCGGGGTTGCCGAGGTCGACGTCGCCCGGTATGTAGGACCACTCGGTCAGCGCCGTGTTCTCGATCCGCACGTCGAACGGGCGCCGCAGGGGCAGGTTCCCGAGCGTGGCGAAGGCGCCCTCGATGACGCCGCCGTGGCACACGACCACCACCGTCCCGCCGGGGTGGTCGCCCGCCGCCCGCAGCAGCGCCTCACCCACCCGGACGTAGAATTCGGCCCAGCTCTCGCCGCCCGGCGCCATGGCCGTGTAGGGGTTCCCGGTCGCCAGCCCCTCGGGCCGGTACAGGGCCGAGAACTCCTCCCAGGTCAGCCCGTCGCCCTCGCCGGGATGGATCTCGCACAGCTCGCAGCGCTGCTCGACGCCGACGTCGCCGAGGGCCGGAGCGATGATCTCGGCCGTCTCGATCGCCCGGGGCAGGACGCTGGTCAGCACCGCCGCCGCCCCGACCAGCTCCCCGGTGCGGGCCAGCCGGTCGCGGAGCGCCTTGGCCTGGCGCACCCCCCGGTCGGTGAGCCCGGTGCAGCCCCGGTGCCCGCCGACGACGCGGTCGACGGTCGAACGGCTCTCGCCGTGGCGGACGAGGACGAGGCGGGTGGTGGGCTCCGGCGGGGCGGTGTCGGCTGTGGTCACGACCTCACGATAGGGGGTCCCCCGGCGGGGGAGGTGGTCGAGGGGCGTCGGTGGGCATGGGGGCGGCCATGGGTCCGACGACCCGCAAAGGAGATTGGAAATGGCTGGAGACAAGGGATTCCAGAAGAGTGAAGGCATGAACAGCGACCAGGGGATGGAGAACGAGCGCGGCCAGACCACGATCGGCGAGGAAGGCGACCACGGCTGGGCGCCGGACTCCGGCAAGGCCAGCCCGCCCGACAAGCAGGCCGGCGACCGGGCCTTCGAGAGCCGGGAGCAGTCCAAGGAGTCGCCGTCGGAGCGGTCCAACACCTGACGCATCCGTCCCCCTGAACGACACCGCCGCCGGGAGCCGCACGGAACCCGGCGGCGGTGTCGCGTTCCGCGTTCAAGCGACGCGTTTTTAGGGTATGACCAGCCCCAACAGCGCTGGGGAAGCGACAAAGGGGGAACGGTCATGTTCTGGGGTCGAGCCGCGTCCCGTCACGCTCTCGGGACGGTTGTCGGGCTTTCGGCGTTGTGCTTCGGCGTTCTGTTGCCGGTGCTGCCGGGCGGGGTGCCACCGGCCGGTGCCGCTTCGCAGCCGGCCAAGGCGAACAGCGTCACCGCCTGGGGCTCGGCCCCCAACCAGGGCCCCGACGGTTCGGCGCCGTTCCCCCGCCCGCCGGTGGCCATCGCCCGGGCCGGGGCCGAGCGCACCGCCGGCTACTGGCTCGTCTCCGACGACGGCGGCGTCCGCAGCTACGGCACCGCCCAGTTCTTCGGGTCGCTGGGCGGCACGAAGCTGGTGCAGCCCATCGTCGGCATCGCCGCGCTGCGGAGCGGCGCCGGCTACTGGCTGGCGGCGGCGGACGGAGGCGTCTTCGCCTTCGGGGCGGCGCCGTTCCTCGGCTCGCTCGGCGGCCGCCAGCTCGCCTCCCCGATCGTCTCGATGGCCGCCACGCCGACCGGCGCCGGCTACTGGCTGGTGGCCAAGGACGGCGGGGTCTTCGCCTTCGGCGATGCGCCGTACCTCGGCGCCCCGGCCGGTACGGCGCTGAAGGGCTCTGTCGTCGGCATAGCCTCGTCGTCGACCGGGAAGGGCTACTGGCTGGCGGCCGACGACGGCGGGGTCTTCGCCTACGGCGACGCCCCCTTCCTCGGCGCCCAGAACGGTGGCGCCATTCCCGCCCCCATTTCGGGCATCGCCGCTCCGCCATCGGGCGGCGGCTACTGGCTCGTCGCCAAGGACGGCCAGGTCTACGCCTTCGGCCTGCCCGACGAGGGTTCGGCGGACGACGCCGGCCCCGTCGGGGGCACGGCCGTCGGCATCGCCGCCTTCGCCCCCGACGGCTACTGGCTCGTGCACGGCGAGCCGTTCGTCACCCACTCCGGCGAGAGCGGCCCCGACGTCACCACGCTGCAGCAGAAGCTGGCGGCGCTGGGGTTCTGGGTCGGGCCCGGGCTGTCGGGCACGTTCGACGACAACACGACCCAGGCGGTCTACGCCTTCCAGAAGCTCGAGGGCCTGCCGGCCACCGGCAAGGCCGATCCGCCCACCCGGGACAAGCTGGAGAAGGCCACCCGGCCGAAGCCGGCCAGCACGGTCGGCGACCTGCTCGAGGTCGACAAGGCCCACCAGGTCCTGATCGTGGTGCGGGGCGGCCAGGCCCAGTACATCTTCAACACCTCCACCGGCACCGAGGGCCCGTACACCTTCGATGGCAAGACCCACACCGCCCACACGCCCGAGGGCCGCTTCGCCTTCTTCCGCCAGGTGGACGGCTGGGACACGTCGCCGCTCGGCCGCATGTACCGGCCGAAGTACTTCAACCCCAACGGGTTCGCCGTCCACGGTGACACGTTCGTGCCGTCGTACCCGGCGTCCCACGGCTGCGTCCGGGTGTCGCTGGCCGCCATCGATTTCATCTGGCAGCAGAACCTGGCGCCGCTCGGGTCGCAGGTCTGGGTCTACGGGCAGAGCCCGCCGGGCAAGCTCGGGTAGCGCGCCGGACGGGCTTCTCCGCCGAATCACGGTTCAGTTCGAGC
>JAICYE010000560.1 GCA_025934385.1 Acidimicrobiia bacterium
CCAGGTCGACGCCGAGCGTGCCGAGGAGCTCGGCCTCCTCGAGGCCCAGCCCGAGCCGGCGGGCCCGGGTCAGGGTGTCCTCGACCAGTCGCCGGGAGTCGCCGTAGCGGCCGGCCAGCATCCGGGCCTCGGCGGCGGCCGCCGCCGCCCGCACCGCCCCGGGCGTCTCCGGATCGGGCAGCCACCGGAGCGCCGCGGCGTAGGCCCGCAGCGCGCCGTCGCTGTCTCCGGCCGCCCACAAGGCCCGCCCGAGCCCCAGCCGCAGCCGGGCCGCCCGCTCGGTTTCGGCGGCCTCCGGGGCCGGGCCGGCCGACTCCGGGGCCTGGCCGGCCGAGGCCAGCGCCATCCGGAGCAGGACGACGGCCCGGGCCGGGTCTCCGCCCAGGTTGGCCGCCTCTGCCGCCCGCTCGGCCAGCGCAATCCGGTCGAACCGCCCGTCGTGCGGCCCCGGCTCGGTCACGGGCGTTCCTGACCGCGGTTCTGCCGCGGTGAGGAACGCCGATTCGAGGGCGGCGGCGGGGAGGCGGCCGGCCAGCTCCAGAGCCCGCTCGTACTGGACGTGGGCCTCGGCCCAGCCCCCGGCCGCCTCGGCCGCCAGCCCGGCGGCCAGCGCCGCCGGCAGGGCCGCATCGGCGTCGCCGGCGGCGTAGAGGTGCCAGGCCACGGCCGCCAGTTCGGCCGCTTGTCCGGGGCCGGCGCCTCCGTCCGACGTCGCCCGGCTGCCGACGCCACGGAGTCCGGCGCCGACTTCGGTGGACGCCGGGCGGCCGGGGGCGGCGGAGAGCACCCGGCCGTAGGAGGCGTGGAGCCGGGCCGCCTCGCCGGGGAGGAGGGCGGCGTAGGCCGCCTCCCGCAGCAGGCTGTGGCGGAAGGCGTACGTCCCGGCCCGGCTGTCGGCCACGAGAACGTGATGGTCGACGCATTCCCGCAGCCCGGCCAACAGGGCCGGCTCGGCCTGCCCGGCGACCTCGGCCAGGATCCGGTGGGGCACAGGGCCGACGGCGGCGGACACCGCCCCGGCCGCCGCCCGAGCGCCAGAGGAGAGCGCGCCGAGCCGGGCGGCGAGGATCGGGTCGAGCGTGGCCGTGGGCGATCGACCGGAGCGAGCGGCGTCAGCCAACTCTTCGACGAAGAACGGGTTGCCTTCCGAGCGGCGCCAGATCTCGTCGAGGACGTCGGGTTCCGGAGCGTCGCCGAGGATGGTCGTGAGCAGGGCGGCGACGTCGTTTCGGCCGAGCCGGTCGAGGGTGACGAACTCCGCCCGTCGGCTGCGGCGCAACTCGGCCAGGAGCGCCAGCAGCGGATGGCCGGGCATGAGCGCCTCGCCGCGCACGGCCGTCACGACGAGTGGCCCGGGCCCGCCGCCCAGGTTGGCCAGCAGGAACCCGAGCAGGTCCCGGGTCGACCGGTCCGCCCAATGCAGGTCGTCGATGATCAGTACGACCGGCGACCGCCGCCCGGCTGTCTCCAGCCGGTCGAGGACCCGCTCGAAGAATCCCGGCAATGCTCCGCCCGCTGTCCCGGCCGTAGCTCCGCCCGCTGTCCCGGCCGTAGCTCCGCCGGCTCGGCCGGCCGTAGCTCCGCCCGCTGTCCCGGCCGCCGCTGCGCCCGCCGGCCCGGCCCCGGGATCGGGCAGGGGCCGGAGCGCTTCCACGAACGGCCAGTACGGCGGGCCGGCCTCACCGCAGTCGACGCACCGGCCGAACAGCACGGTCGCGCCGCCGGCGGCGGCGATGGCAGCGAACTCCCGCAGGAGCCGGGTCTTTCCGGCGCCGCTCTCGCCCTCGACGACGACGGCCGGGGCCCCGGCCGCGCCGGCCTCGGCCAGCGCCGCCGTCAGCCG
>JAICYE010000539.1 GCA_025934385.1 Acidimicrobiia bacterium
CCCCGGCCATGAACCTGCTGGTGTGGTACGTGACCAGCGACTACGTGACGACGTTCGAGGGCTTCTCCGAGCCCTGGAGCCACCTGGGGGCGCTCGTCCCGGGCCTCGAGGTCGAGCGCCACACGCTGGCCGGCGAGTACTTCGCCTGGGGTCGCGTCTGACGCGCGTCGGCTAGCCGGTCGGGCGGTAGCGGGGGTCGAAGTCGGGGCCGGGAGTAGGGCTGAGCTGGCGCAGGCCGGACCCATCGGCGGCCACCACGTAGATGTGGCGGAGACCGTCGCGGTCGGACACGATGGCGACGTGGACGTCGTCGGTTGACCACACCGGCGTCGCCTCCTCGCTGCGGTTGGGGGCCACGGCGTGGTCGTTGCGCCCGTCGGCGTCGACCACGTAGACGTCCTTGTCGCCGTTGAGCTGGCTGATGTAGGCCAGGCGGCGCCCGTCCGGCGACCACGACGGCGACACGTCGTCGCCGGCGTCGGGGCTCACGGCCCGGGCGCCGGAGCCGTCGGCGGCGGCCACGAAGATGTGGGCCTTCGTGCCCCCGCCCCGGGTGCTGACGAAGGCCATCCGGGTGCCGTCGGGCGACCAGACGGGGGCGATGTTCTGCCCCGGCGGGCTCTCGACGGCGTGGGCGCCGGTGCCGTCGGGATTGACGACCCAGATCCCGGCGCCGGCCGACGTGTTGCGGGTGTAGGCGATCCGGCTGCCGTCGGGTGACCAGGCCGGGCCGAGGTCCTCGTCGGTGGCGTCGGTGAGGCGGCGCTCGCCGCCGCCGCCGGAGTCGACGATGTAGACGTGCGTGCCGTCGGTGCGGTGCCCGGTGAAGGCGATCCGCTTCCCGTCGGGCGACCACGACGGGTCGAAGTCCTCCCCCGGGTCGGTGGTGAGGCGGTGCTCGCCCTTGCCGTCGGCCCCGATGACGTAGACGTCGGTGTTGTCCAGCCGCCGGCTGGCGAAGGCGATGCGCTGGCCGTCGGGGGACCAGACCGGCGTGTTGTACTCGCCCTGCGCCGTCGTGAGCAGCTTCTCGCCCGTCCCGTCACCCGACACCACGAAAATCCCCGGCGCCCCGAAGGCGCGGCTGGCGTAGGCGAGCATGCCCAGCCCCGCCGCCACCCCCGACGTCGGGGGGTTCCCGGTGGCCGCCGGGCCGCCGCCGGGCCCGCCGCTCTGCGCCGGTGCCGTACCGGTGGCCGTCGACCCACTCGACGGTCCGCCACCGGACGGGCCTCCGCCGCTCACGCCGGTGCCGCTGCCGGCCTCGCCGCCGGCGCTGCCGGTCAGCGTCGTCGTCGAGGCACCGGCGCCGGACTTCGACCCGCCTCCACCGCCGCCGAGGGCCAGCGCTGCCGCCACCCCGGCCACGACCACGACGGCCGCCGCGGCGGCGATGACCGGCGGACGCCGCCACCACGCCGGTCCGGCGCCCGCAGCCTCGGCCGGTCCGGGCGGTTCGGGGGGTTCCGGTCCGGTTGACACCATGTCCGCCATTCTCTCCTCCGGAGGGCGGTCGCCGCCCGCCGAGCTTTCTTGTTGAACTACCGTTCGAAGGCATGGACAGCTACCAGGTCACCGACGAAGGCGGCGGCATCATCCGGGTCGACGCCCAGATCCGCCTTGTGCGTAAGCCGATCGCAGTCGCCATGTGCGACGAGGTCGACAGGGTGGTGGCCGGCTCCGACGGTTTCCGGATCCTGATGAACATGTCGGCGATGTCGAAGGGAACGCCGGCGGCCGGGTTCTTCGTGCTGCGGACGATGAAGAAGTACCCGCTCGAAAAATTGGCGCTGTTCGGTGCCAATGGGTTCATGCGGGGAATGGCCAAGGTCGTGCTGGGGCTGGCCCGCTTCGAGACCTTTGAGCTCTTCGACGACGAGGCCCTGGCCCGCGACTGGCTGGAGCGGGCGAATTCCGGACCGGCGGCCGGCCCGGGCGGGGGCGGCGCGACTCCCGCCGCCGGGGTGCGCCGGCTGGCGGTGCCGGCGGGGCTGCTGGCCTCGGG
>JAICYE010000076.1 GCA_025934385.1 Acidimicrobiia bacterium
ACGGCGGAGGAGCTGGCCGAGCGGTGCGCCATGCCGGCGTCGAAGGTGGCCATCGGGCTGGCGGTGCTGGAGCAGGCCGGGTTCGCCATCCAGGGCCGGTTCAGCGATCCGGACGCGGGCGGTGCCGAGTGGTGCGCCCGGCGGCTGCTGGCCCGTATGCACGCCTACTCCCGCAGCAGCCGGCGCAAGGCCGTCGAGGCGGTCAGCGCCGTCGATTTCGTCCGCTTCCTGCTGCGCTGGCAGCACGTCGCCCCGGGCACGCAGCTGCGGGGCCACGGCGGCGTCCGCATCGCCGTCGAGCAGCTGCAGGGGTTCGAGGCGGCGGCCGCCGCCTGGGAGCCCGAGATCCTCCGCCGCCGGATGGCCGACTACCAGCCCTCGCAGCTCGACCGGCTCTGCCACGACGGCGAGGTCACGTGGCTGCGCCTCTCCGCTCACCAGCCCACGTCCGATCGGCGCTCGTCGCCGTCCAAGGCGACGCCGGTCGCCCTGGCCTTCCGGGAGGATCTGCCCTGGCTGCTGCAGGCCGCCCGCCTGGCCGGCGAGCCCGAAGCGCCGGCCGTGGGCGCCACCGCCGAGGTCGTCGAGGCCCTGGGCCTGAGGGGCGCACAGTTCCTGGCGGAGCTCGCCGCCGCCACCCGGCGAATGCCTGCGGACATCGAGGAAGCTCTCTGGGACGGGGTGTCCCGCGGCCTGCTCACCGCCGACGGGTTCGCCGCCATCCGGTCGCTGGTCGAGACGGGGCGGCCGAGACCGAAGTCCGCCCACTCGGTGAGCCGGTTGCGCCGGGGTGCACCCCGGCCGAACCGGGCCGCCGGCCGGTGGTCGCTGCTCCCGCCCGCCGAGGCGGTGGAGGACCGCGAGGCGCTGGCCGAGGCGGTGGCCGACCAGCTGCTCCAGCGCTGGGGCGTGCTGTTCCGCGACCTGGCCGTCCACGAGGGGATGCCGCTGCCGTGGCGCGACCTCCAGTGGGCGCTGCGCCGCTTCGAGGACCGGGGCCTCGTCCGCGGCGGGCGGTTCGTGGCCGGCTTCTCCGGCGAGCAGTACGCCCTCCCCGCGGCCTTCGAGGGCCTGGCCGAGATCCGGCGGCGCCCCCGCTCCGGCGAACGGGTCGTCGTCAATGCCTGCGACCCGCTGAACGTCACTGGCGTGATCATCCGCGGCCCGCGGATCCCCGCCGTCCGCACCAACACCGTGACCTACGTCGACGGTCTCCCCGAAGGCCTCGCCGCCGACACCGCCTGACCCCTTGCCCAGCCGGCGTTCCTCACCGCATCACCGCCCCGGTCAGGAACGCCGGTTCGAAGCGCCCGGCAACGAGCGGGGGCCGGGCAACCGGCGTTCCTTTACCGGGATACAGCGGAAATCGAACGCCAGAACGAGGCGGGCGGGCGGGGCGGAGGACGGCGGGGCTGGGCGGACGCCGGCCTGGGTAACGTCGAAGGTGTGGAGGTCACCCATCCCGATCGGTTGCTGTTCCCCGGCGAGGGGATCACCAAGGGCGACATCGTCGACTACTACCGGCGGGTGGCCCCGGTCATGGTGCCCCACCTCCGCAACCGGCCGCTGATGCTCGAGCGGTACCGGGAGGGCATCGACCACGGCGGCTTCTACCAGAAAGAGGCGTCGGAGTACTTCCCGCCGTTCATCCGGCGGGTGGAGGTGCCGAAGGCGGGCGGAGTCGTGCACCATCCGGTCGTCGACGATGAGGACGGGGTCGTCTATCTGGCCAACCAGGGCTGCCTCACGTTCCACTGCTGGCCGGCGCAGGCCGATCGGCCCCGCCGGCCCGACCGGCTGATCGTCGACCTCGACCCGCCCGAGGGCGCCTTCGCCACGGTGCGGGCCGCCGCCCTCCGCCTGAAGGCGCTGCTGGAGCGACTCGGGCTCGTCCCGTTCGTGCAGACCACCGGCTCCCGGGGCCTCCACGTGGTGGCGCCCCTCGTGCCTGGGCCCGACACCGACGAGGTCCTCGCCAAGGCCTCCGCCCTGGCCGACGTCCTGGCCGCCGCCGACCCCGGCCGGCTCACCACCGAGTTCCGCAAGGTCAACCGGGGCGGACGGGTCTACGTCGACGTCGCCCGCAACGGCTACGCCCAGACCGTGGTGGCGCCGTACTCCGTCCGGGCCCGACCCGGGGCGCCGGTGGCCACGCCGCTCGACTGGGACGAGGTCCGCACCACCCGGCTCCGCCCCGACCGCTGGACGATCGCCAACGTCTTCCGCCGGCTCGGAGCCAAGCCCGATCCGTGGCGGGCCATCGACCGCCGGGCCCGACCGCTGCCCGAGGCCTGGCCCCGGCTCGAGTCGCTGGCCGGCAGCCGGGCCTCGTAGCCTGGCCCGGCGACCCGGCGTTCCTGAGCGTGGTCATCGCGCGGTGAGGAACGCCCGGTTGGGGGTTGGGGGGGCTCCGTGCTCAAGGTTCCTCAAGGCAGGCGTCCGTCCCGGGCGACGCTCCGTACGCTCGACCGGCGATGACCACGGCGAGCGCGACGATGGACAGCCCCCGGTGGCAGCGGCTCTACCGGGCCGCGGCCGACTACCTGGCCGCCGCCCCCGGCACGCACATCTTCTTCCTGATCGTGGCCGTCACGACGCTGGTGCTGCGGGGCCTCGACGCCCCCACCACCACCCGGATCCTCCGCCACCAGAGCACCAACCTCTTCCAGATGACCCGCGACGCCCCCCGGGTGCTGGTGCTGTCGGCCTTCCTCCTCGACAACGGGCGGCTGGTGGTCCAGGCGGCCTACTTCACCTTCGTGGTGGCGCCGGTGGAGCGCTGGATCGGGACCTACCGCTGGCTGGCCGCCTTCGCCGCCGGCCACATCGGGGCCACGCTGGCCACCACCATCGGCATCTGGCTCCAGGTCCGCCAGGGGGCCGAGCAGGGGCTGGTGTACCCGGTCGACGTCGGCGTCAGCTACGGCGTGGCCGCCATGGCCGGCGTCCTCGTCTACCGCCTGCGCCGGCCCTGGAATCTCCTCTGGTTCGGTCTCGTGGCCGTCCGCGTCGGAGCGGCGGTGATCTCCACCGGGACGTTCACCGACTGGGGCCATCTCGTCGCCTTCGGGATCGGGCTGGCCATGGGCCCGCTGGTACGGCCCGACCCCGGCGATCGCCGGCACCTCCTCGTCGTTCTCGGCGCCGGGCTGCTGGCCGCCGCCGCCTTCTGCCTCGTGCTCCTGGTCACGGTCCCCGACCGGGACATCTCCGTGCCCGAGACCGGCCTCACCGTCGACGTCACGGTGATCGGTCGCCCGCCCGAGTGCGGCCCCTCGTGCCACTCCGTGGTCGTCCGCTACCTCCCGCCGGCCGAAGAGCCCGATCTGACGGCCCAGTCCGCCGACCCCGGCGCGGCCGACGGCACCGGCGACGGCGCCGCTCCGGCCGCCACCCCCGTCCGCCGGCCGGTCGAGGGCATCCTCGTGCTGCCCCAGCAGACGCTGACGCAGCGGGGCCAGCACCTCCTGGCCGTGGCCGACCCGGCCGTCCCCGGTCGGCTCCGGCCGCTCCGCCCGCCGCAGCGGGTGAGCCCCGACAGCCTCTTCGGCGCCATCGCCGCCGCCCTCGGCGCCACCGGGGCGGCCCTCCTGCTGCTGGCCCGCCGGACGTCGCACCGGCCGGAGCGCGAGCCCGAGCCTTACACGTCCTGATCGAAGAAGGCCACCGTCTCCCGCTCCTCGCCGGGTAGCTCGACCAGGTCGACGTCGGCCGGAGGGAGGTAGACGGTGTCGTAGCGGCCGACCTTGTCCCACTGCTGGTCGGCGCCCACGGCCCAGCGCCGCAGGCTGCGGATGACCACCGCCAGCTGCAGCGGCCGCCACAGCAGCCGTAACAGGGGCGCCAGGGCCACCAGCGACCACCGCTCCCCGTCGGCCGCCACGGCCAACACCGAGACGACCAGGTCGGCGAGGACGGCGATCGCCAGTACGGCAGCCGCCACCCCCATCTCGCCGGTGAACACGAGGTAGACGAGCCACAAGTCGGCGAAGGGCCCGAGGGCCGGCAGCACCACCGAGCTCAGCAGGTTCCACGGCAGCCCGACCAGGCCGATGTTGCCGGCCCCGGGCTCCAGCAGCGCCCCCCGGTGCTTGGCCACCACCTGCACCGTCCCGTAGGACCAGCGGCGGCGCTGGCGGACGACGTCGGTGAGGTTCTGGGGCGCCTCCGTGAAGACCACGGCGGCGGGCTCGTAGGGGATCCGCCAGCCGGCCCGCTGGAGGGCGGTGCTGAGGTCGGCGTCCTCCACCACGGTGTCGTTCTGGTAGCCACCGACCTGGCGGACGGCCGCCACCCGGAAGGCCCCGGCCGCCCCGGGCACGACGGCCATGGCCCGGGCGACGTCCTGGGCCCGGCGGTCCAGGTTGAGGGCCACGACGTACTCCAGCGCCTGGAGGGCGGCCAGCAGGTTGCGGCGGTTCCCGACCTTGACGTTGCCGGCCACCGCCCCGACCCGGGGATCGGCGAAGTGGGGCCCGAAGGCGCCGAGCAGCCCGGGAGAGACCACGGTATCGGCGTCGATGACCACCGCCACCTCGGTGGTGGCCAGCAGCAGGCCGTGGTTGAGGGCGGCGGCCTTCCCCCGGTTCTCCTGGCGGACGAGCCGGAACCGGACCCCGGCCGGCCCGCCGGGCCGCGACCCCCGGGTGAAGGCGACCCGGGCGGCGGCCGCCGCCACCTCGGCTGTGGCGTCGGTCGAGCCGTCGTCGACCAGGATCACCTCGTCCGGTGCCGGGTCGAGGCGGGCGATGGCGGCGATGGCCTTGGCGATGACCCGCTCCTCGTTGAAGGCGGGGATGATCACGGTGACGGGCGGGAGCGGCGCCCCCGCCGGCAGCAGCGGACGGCGGCGCCGGAACCGGTGGATCAGCGCCAGCGGGAGAGCGAACAGCAGCCGGGCCAGCGACCCGACGGCGGTGGCCACCGCCAGCCACAGCAGGAGCCGGCGCAGCGCCAGCTGGAGGCGGAAGGCGGCCACCACCGCCAGCCCCCGGACGGAGGCGACGAACCCCTTGCGGGTGGCGTAGGGCTCGGGGGTGGCGCCGTCGAGGGCGTCGGCGGTGGTGAAGAGATAGCCCCTGGCCTTCAGGGCGTCGATGATCCGGGGCAGCGCGGCCACCGTCTGGCTCCGGGGGCCGCCGCCGTCGTGGAGGAGGATGACCGTCCGCTCCGACAGCTGGCTCAAGGCGGCGTGGACGATGGTGTCGGGCCCGTGGTTCTGCCAGTCGTTGGTGTCGTCGGTCCAGCCCACCGGGTGGAACCCCAGGTCGTCGGCCAGCTGGTCGGGGCCCTCCTTCCGGCTGTTGGGGGCGGCGTCGCCTTCGCCGTACGGCGAGCGGAACAGCAGCGGACGCCGGCCCGTCGCCCCCTCCACCGCCCAGGCGGCACCGTTGATCTCCAGCCGCGACCGCCACGCCGGCAGTGTGGCCAGGTTGGGGTGGGAGTAGGTGTGATCGCCGATGACGTGGCCCTCGGCCAGTTCCTGGCGCAGCAGCTTGGGGTAGCGCTCCGCCTGCTGGCCGATGACGAAGAACGTGGCCGGCACGTGCTCCCGGCGGAGGACGTCGAGGACGCGCGGCGTCCACGTCGGGTCGGGCCCGTCGTCGAACGTCAGCGCCACCACTCCCGGGCCCGAGGTATTGAGCACCGGCCGGTCGGGCCGCTGCGGGGTGTGCTTGGCCGGGACGACACCGTGCGACTCCAGCGTCGCCAGCGCCCCGGGCGCCTCGGAGCCGACCCGCCACAGCGCCACGCCGACGTGGGCGTCGGCCGCCACCCGGGCCCGGTCGGCCATCGAGCGGGTGTCGTCGTACCAGATCGTCCGCCCGTCGGGGAGGGTGCCGCCCCATTCCCGCTGCACCGGGTCGTAGGCCACGTGGGCGCCCGGCGTGGCCGCCAGCGCCGCCGCCTCCGGGACGGTGAGGTCGGTCACGTCGCCGGCCTGGCCCTTGGCCGGCCAGGCGTAGCCGTAGGCCGGCACGCCGAGCAGCAGCTGGCCGGGCGGAACGAACCGCAGCGCCGTGGCCAGGCTCTGGCGCACCCACGGCAGGGGGGCCACCGGGCCGGCGTCGCTGGTGGGGTCGTGCTGGTCGTAGGCCATCCAGACGATGCCGACGCCGCCGGCCGACAGGCGGGCCAGGTCGAAGGGGGCGCCGTCGTCGCCGTCGGGGTCGGTGAAGGCCGGGACGGTGACGAGCACCCGGCGCCGGCGCAGCGCCTCGGCCAGGTGCCCGACGAGGGTGGCCAGCGGGTCCCGGACGCTGCCGTCGAGGTTCTCGAAGTCGAGGACGACGCCGTCCCACGGCGCCCGGGCCATGGCGCCCGACACGGCCGACACGAACCGGCGGCGGGCCTCCTTGTCGTTGACCAGGGCCCGGACCCGGCCGCCGTTCCAGTCCTTCCCGTCGTAGTTGGAGATGACGAGGAGTCCCTCGGCCCCGGCCAGATGGGCCCGGACGAGACCGTCGGTCACCGGCCGGACCTCGACCGTACCGGGGTGGGCGCCGAGGGTGGCGCCGGTCACGGCCAGCGTCGAGAGGTCGCCGACGTCGCGGTCGATGCCGGTGGCGGTGTCGTCGTAGTCGCTGGCGGCGAAGCCGAGGACCTCCTGCCCGCCGGCGCTGGCCGACCGCCCGGCCCCCAGCGACGCGGCCGCCCCCGCCGATCCGGGGCCGCCGGCCGAGGTCACGGGCGTGATCGGCCGGGTCGTGGTGGTCGAACCGGCGGGGTGGGCGGCGGCGGACTGGTCGCCGGCCGCCCCGATGTTGACGATCAGCGGGTCGGGGCGGGTCCGGTAGACGGGGAGCGAGAGGGCCACCAGGAGGGCGGCGACGGTGGCACCGCTGCCGAGCACCAGCACGGCCCGACGCTCCCCCTGGCGCGACCGGTGGCGGAGGAGGAAGCCGGTGGCCACCAGCGCCGCCACGGCCACGCCGGCGGCGACGGGATCGACGCGGTCGGCGGCCAGCAGCAGCCCGACCAGCAGCCCGGCGGCCAGGAGCCGGGGCACCGCCCAGGCCGGCGGCAGGCGCAGTCGGCCGGAGGCGGAACGCAGACCCATTGCGACAAAACGCTACAAAAGCCCCAGGAAGCTCAACCCTCGGTGGAAGTCAAGATTTGTAACGTGTCACTTCAGGTTACGCGGCGGTTCAGCCGGACGGGCAGGTCCGGAGCAGGTCGCCGTCGGCGAAGTGCCGCTCCACCCGGAGGCAGACCGCCCGCTCCAGATCGGCCAGCGGATAGAGGTAGGGCTGCCAGGACCGGGGGAACCACACCACCGACAGCCCGCCCGACGACGCCGCCCCCGCCGCCCGCCGCACGAACCGGGGCAGCTCGGTGGTCGGCTCGTTCGACTGCCCGTACGTCCGGGCCGGGGTCGGCAGCGCCGGGATCCCGAGCCGGAGGTCGAGGACGTAGGGGTCGTCGCTGGCCACCATCCCGCCGGCGGGATGGGCCCGCAGGTAGGCGAGGAGCGGCGACGTCCGCCAGGCCGGGGTGCTGTAGTCGAGCAGCCCCCGCCGGTCGGCCCGCTGGATGAAGGCGCCGAGCCGGGGCAGCGAGGCGGCGACCACGACGAGGACCAGGCCGGCGGTCACCCCCGGGCGCCACGACCGGCGCCGGGCCCGGTCGGCCAGGACCACCGCCGCTCCGACCAGCAGCGGGACGAAGACGGGCAGCAGGAAGCGGGGCGGCGGGTCGATGGCCATCGTGGCCTCGAAGCCGGCCACGCTGAGCACACCGAGGACGACGGAGACCGCCGCCGGCAGCGCCAGCGTGGCCGGCCCGACGCCGGGGGGGCCCGTCCCGGCCGGCGACCGGGCGTCAGACGCCGCCGGCCCGCTCCGGCGGCGCTCGGCGACGGCCGCCACCAGCAGCGGGGCGACCACCCCGGCGCAGAGGAGCGCCCCGATCGCGGCCTTGAGGTCCACCAGCGTCCGGCCCGGGATGACCC
>JAICYE010000072.1 GCA_025934385.1 Acidimicrobiia bacterium
CGAGCACACGTTGACGATGGCGCCGCCGCCGGAGGCGATGATGGCCGGGGCGCCGTAGCGGATGCAGAGGAAGACGCCGTCGAGGTTGACCGACGTCACCGCCCGCCACTCGTCGTAGTCCATGCCGAGCAGCGGGACGGGCCGGCCGATGCCGGCGTTGGGCACCATGATCTGCAGGCCGCCGTGCTGGGCCACCGTCTGGTCGACCAGGCTCTTGACCTGCTCCTCGCTGCGGACGTCGCAGGCGATGGCCGACGCCCCCGGGATCCGGGACGCGGTCTCCTTGGCCATCCCCTCGTCGATGTCGGACACCACCACCGTGGCGCCCTGCGCGGCGTAGGCCTCGGCGATCGCCTTGCCGATCCCCTTGGCCGCGCCGGTGACGATGGCGACCTTGCCTTCCAGGAGCCCGCCCATCAGAGCATCGCCGCCTGGAGTCCGCCGTCGAGGACGTAGGTCCCGCCGGTGCAGAACGAAGAATCATCGGAGGCCAGGAAGGCCACCATCTCCGCCACCTCCTCAGGTGTGCCGATGCGGCCCTGCTTGAGGGCCGCCAGGTCGTCGAAGGGCACGCCGACCACCTCGGTCACGACCGGCTTCAGCCGGTCGACCATGGCGGTGGCGATGAAGGCCGGGCACACGGCGTTGATCCGGATCCCCGTCGGCCGCAGTTCCACCGCCGCCACCCGGGTGAGCTGCACCACTCCGGCCTTGGAGGCGCAGTAGGAGCCGAACAGCGGCGCGCCGCCGAGGCCGGCCAGCGACGACATGTTCACGATGACGCCGCCGGGCTGCGGCAGGGCGGCCAGGGCCGCCCGCATCCCGAGGAACACGCCCTTGACGTTGACCGCCATCAGCCGGTCGAACTCCTCCTCCGTCTGGTGGAAGAGCGGCTTCACGATCTCGATGCCGGCGTTGTTGACCATGATGTCGAGGCCCCCGAACGTGTCGACGGTGGCCTGCACCGCCGCCTCCAGGTCGGAGGACTGCGTCACGTCGCAGCGCATCGCCCGGACCGACTCGCCGAGCTCGTCGGCCGTGAGCTTGGCCCCCGCCTCGTCGATGTCGGCGATCATCACTTTGGCCCCACGCTCCACGAACAGGGTGGTGATGGCTTTACCCAGGCCCTGGGCACCCCCCGTCACCAACGCCCGCTTGCCATCCAGTTCCGCCATCACCATCTCCTTTTGGTCGAAGACGTCGCCGGTCAGCTTGCCGCAGCGTTCTGGCCGGGTCCACAGAGCGCTGGATAGAGATGGGGCTCCGGCTTTGGAGAGGCCTACAAGCCGGACCCAGCCGGACCGGGTAGCGCCGCCCGCCCCGACATCAGCCAGTCCCGCTGCATCGCCCACCACACCTCGAAGGCCGTCACGGGACGCTCCAGCGACGCGCCGGTCAGCTCCTCGAACCGCCCGAGCCGGTACCGCACCGTGTTCTGGTGGACGTCGAGCGCCTCGGCGGTGGCCTTCACCGACAGGCCGTGTTCGATGAAGGCGGCCACGGTCTCGAGCACCGCCGCCGCCCGGACCCCGAGCTTCTCCAGGGGCCGCAGGTACCGCCGCACCAGCAGCTCGCCCAGCTCGTCCTCGGCGGCCACGGCCACCCGGAGCGACAGGTCCTCCAGCCGGTACACGCCGGGCAGGCCGAACCGTTCCGCCACCTCGAGCACCCGGCTGGCGGTGGCGTACGACGGCTCGATGGCGGTGAGGTCGGCCGGCGGGCCGACACCGACGATGCCGGGGCAGCCGTCGAGCGCCGGCGGCCGGGGGGCGACGCCGACCACGTCGCCCTCCAGGACGTCGATGAAGCCGTGCTGGCCGCCGGCCCGGATCGAGGCCCGCAGCGCCCGGACCAGCTGCTCGGGCGTCGTCCCCGGTGCCGGCCGGCCCCGGAGAGCGACGTAGCGCAGGTCGGGGGTCAGGTGGTAGGCCGGCCCGAGCCGGCGGATCTCGGCCGGGGCGATCGACCCGGACACCAGGCCCCGCAGGAACTCGGCCCGCTGGCGCTCGCCGTGGCGGGCGATCTCGATCTCGGCGTCGCGGTGGACGGTGGCCAGCCGCACGCCGACGGCGTCGGCCAGCGCCCACAGCAGCTGGACCATCTCCAGCGTCACCGCCGGGGCACAACCGGCGGCGGTGGCGGCCTCCGTCAGGAACTCCCGGATCTGGTGGATGGAGAGCCGGTAGGCGGTCAGCACGTCCTGGACGTAGACGCCCTGGTCGGCCCGCTCCCCGGCCGCCACGGCGGCCTCGGCCAGCTCGGTGTCGCTCGGCAGCCGGCGGGCCAGCAGCGTCTTGCGGGCCGAGGCGCTGTTGCGCAGGGCCGAGGCCCGCAGCGCGTCGTCGCCCACCTCCCGGTAGGACGGCAGCACCTTGCGCAGCGCCCCCAGGGCGGTGTCGGCGACCTGGTCGTCGCAGGCGGCGAGACGGGCCACCACCGGCCGGATCTCCCGGTCCCACGTCGCCCGGTCGACCCGCCGCCGGGGCACCGGCGGACTGTAGAGGTCTCCAACCATGCGCTGGCGATTCTAGAGAAGTCTCCCTCGAAGGGCCCGGGGCGCCAGATCAGACTGACCCGAACGACTTCGTCTGACGTGAGGGAGCGACCATGAGCACGAAGCCCGTCGTCGTCTATGGAGCCTCGGGGTACACCGGAAGGCTCGTCTGTGAATACCTGCGCGAGCACAACATCCCCTTCGTGGCCGCCGGGCGGAACAAGGACCGCCTCGCCACGTCGATGGAACGCCACGTGCCCGGCATCGAGACGGCCGACTACGAGATCGCCGAGGTGGAGCACTCCACCGAGGGCCTGACCAAGCTCCTCAACGGCGCCAAGGTCCTCATCAACACCGTGGGCCCGTTCGCCGAGTACGGCCACGAGGCCGTACAAGCTTGTCTGAGCGCCGGGTGCCACTACACCGACACCAACGGCGAGCAGGACTGGATGATCGCCGCCGAGCAGCAGTACGGGCAGGAGTTCGCCGACCGCGGCCTCCTCCTCTCCCCCGGTGTCGCCCAGATGTACACGACCGGTGAGATCGCCGCCCAGATCGCCCTCGAGCAGTTGCCCGGCCTCCACACGCTCGACATCGAGGTGTTCTGGAAGGGCGCCCCGACCCTGGCGTCGACGGCCACCATCCTCGTCAACGCCGCCATGGCCAAGGCGCACTACCTCGAGGAGAACCAGTACGTCGAGTGGCCCGCCGACGCAGGGCTGTACACGGTGGTCGTACCGGGCCAGCACGAGCTCGGACTGGCCCTCCCGTGGGGTGGCACGTCGCATCCCGTCTGGTTCAAGCAGGATCCCCGGGTCCAGAACGTCAAGGTCCTCGGCGGCATCCTCAACCCCCCGCTGATGAAGGCCGTCCCCCAGATCGTGCAGTCGATCCTGGCCGGGGTCGAGGGTCTCGAACTCGAGCAGAAGCTGGCCGTCCTCCACGAGCAGGCGGGCGGCGTCACTCCGCAGATGCCGCCCCGGGAGAACCCCCGCATCAACATCTCGGTCGACTCCGTCCACGCCTCCGGCCCGCTCGGCCGGGTCCACACCGTGATCTACGGCAACTGCAACTACAAGCAGACCGGGCTCCTCAACGCCTACGCCGCCCACCAGCTCATCAACGGCGGCAACCGCCGGGTCGGCTTCGCCTCGGCCTGCCAGGCCTTCGGGCACAACGAGCTGCTCGGCGTCCTCAAGAGCTTCGGCCTCGTGCAGGACCCGGTCGTCACCGTCAACGGCTGAGCACCATGAACCTGGGTGAGATCCTGGCCGACGCGGCCCACCACCATCCCGACCGCGCCGCCATCGTCTGGCAGGCCCGGGGGACGGGGGGTGTCCCCCCGACAGGTGCGGCGGAAGCCGCTACGGAGCGCAAAGAGCGGCGGACCTATCGGGAGGTCGAGCAGCGGGCCTCGGCCCTGGCCGTCGGCCTGGTGGAGGAGCTCAAGGTCCAGCCCGGCGACCGCGTGGCGGTGATGATGTCGAACAGCCCCGAGCTGCTCGAGACGCTCTTCGCCGTCTGGAAGTCGGGGGCCACGATCTCACCGCTCAACGCCCGCCTCACCCGGGAGGAGATCCGGTACCAGATCAGCGATTGCGAGGCGAAGGTCTTCATCGTCGGCTCCGAGTTCACCGGGACCGTTCTCGGTCTGCGGGACGAGCTCGACGTGGAGGCCTTCGTCCTCGAGTCGCCGTCCGCCGCCCGGGGGCAGGACCCTCAGGGTGACGGGCTGGTCGGCCTCGACGAACTGCGCGAGCGCCATGCCGGCAAGGCGGCGCCCGACCCCGGCACGGCCGACAGCGACGTCGCCTGGCTGGCCTACACGTCGGGGACGACCGGCCAGCCGAAGGGAGCCATGCTCAGCCACGGCTGCCTGACGTTCGTGGCCGTGGCGTGGCTGGCCGACCTTCAGCGGCTGGAGCCGGAGGACGTGGCCCTCGTGGCCGCCCCGCTCACCCACGGCGCCGGCATCATGGCCCTGGCCTTCGTGATGAAGGCCGCCACCCAGGTGCTGGCCCACGGCTTCGACCCTGCCGCCATCCTCGCCACCATCGCCCGCGAGAAGGTCACCCACACCTGGATGGTGCCGACCCAGATCCGGATGATCCTCGACTCCCCGGCCTTGGAGACGGCCGACCTGTCGACACTCGAGACCATCGTCTACGGCGGCGCCCCGATGTACGTGGAGGACCTCAAGGAGGCCATCCGCCGCATCGGCCCGATCTTCGTGCAGCTCCTCGCCCAGACCGAGTCACCGATGACCGGCACGTACATGCGGGCCCAGGACCACATTCTGGACGGGCCGGGCAGCGAACGGCTGGCGTCCTGCGGCCACGCCCGGTCCGGCATGGAGGTGGCCGTTCTCGACGACGACGACCGGCGGCTGCCCCCCGGCGAGAGCGGCGAGATCTGCATCAAGGGCCCGGCGCTGATGAACGGCTACTGGAAGCGGCCCGAGGCCACCGCCGAGACGCTGCGCCACGGGTGGCTCCACACCGGCGACATCGGCCGGATGGACGAGGCCGGCTACGTCTACATCCTCGACCGCACCAAGGACATGGTGATCTCCGGCGGCCTCAACGTGTACCCCCGGGAGATCGAGGAAGTCCTCCTCCGGCACCCGGCCATCAGCCAGGCGGCGGTGATCGGCGTGCCCGACCCGAAGTGGGGCGAGGCCGTGAAGGCGGTCGTCGTGGCCGACAGCGGCGCCGGCCTCGGCGAGGCGGACGTCATCGCCTTCACCGCCGAGCATCTCGCCGGCTACAAGAAGCCGAAGACCGTCGACTTCGTCGACGACCTGCCGAAGACGACCTACGGCAAGATCGACAAGAAGGCGATCCGGGCGCCGTTCTGGTCCGGCCGTGACCGCATGGTGTAGGAGTGCGGAACGCAGCGCCGCAACAGCCCTGACCGGCCTCAGGCCGGCTGCGGCTGCTTGAGCAGGGCCAGGTTCTGGGCGGCGAAGAGCATCGCCAGGAACAGCCCGTAGGTCCTCCCGGCCTTGTAGGCCACGACGCCGGCCCCCACCGCCAGGATCATCGACACCTGGGCGGCGAGCCGGCGGCGGGCCGCCGGCGGGCCGGGCAGCGCCAGCTCCAGCAGATGGCCGCCGTCGAGCGGGATGATCGGCAACAGGTTGAGCGCCGACCAGCCGAGGGTGGTGAACGCTGCCGTCCGCAGGACGTAGCCGCCGGTCGTCCACGACTGCCAGCCGGTGGCGTGGATGGCCCACAGCACCGGCAAACCGAGGATGATGCCGGCCGCCGGTCCGGCGGCGCTGAGCACGGCCGACTCCGCCCGGGACAGCGGCACCTCCCGCTCCGAGCGGGTGAGCCCGCCGAGGCCCTGCAGCGAGATCGACGCCGTGGCCCCCATGCTCCGGGCCGACAGGGCATGGCCGAGCTCGTGGCCGAGGACGCTGACGAGCGCCAGCCCGACCCAGATGCCGATGTGCGACGCCGTGCCGTCGAAGCCGATCAACGCCACGATCAACAGGAACGAGGCGTCGATCTGGATCGGGAACCCGAAGAGGCGGAAGCGAAGCCCCTGCGGCGCTCGGGCGCGGGCCGGCCGGACGGGTTCGAGCTCGTTCACCATTCCATTGTGGGGTGCGGCCCTCCGGTACGAGGCGCCCGCCAACGGCGGAACCCGTCCAAAGCTGCCGGCCGAACCTGTTTGTCGACTAGAACGTCGGGGACGACCGGAGGGGGGCGGGTGAAGCTCGATCTACTGCTGGTGGGCTGCCCGCTGGAGCGCGTCGCCGACGTCGCCCTCCGGGCCGAGGCCGCCGGCTTCGACGGCCTGTGGGTCACCGAGGTGGCCAACGACCCGTTCGTCACCTCCGCCGTGGGCCTGCAGGCCACGACCCGGCTGGAGCTGGGCACGGCCATCGCCCTGGCCTTCGTCCGCAGCCCGATGGTGACGGCGCTGTCGTCGTGGGAGCTGCAGCGGGTGAGCGGCGGCCGGTTCCGCCTCGGGCTCGGACCGCAGGTGAAGGCCCACAACGAGCGGCGCTTCTCGGTCCCCTTCGAGCGGCCTGCAGCCAAGCTGGCCGAGCAGGTGCGGGCCTTACGGGCCATCTGGGCCGCCTTCGCCGGCGAGGCGCCGCTCGACTTCCACGGCGAGTTCTACCGGTTCGACCTGCTGACCGACTTCTTCAACCCCGGCCCGATCGGCGTCCCACCCCCGCCGATCTACCTGGCGGCGGTGAACCCGCTCTCGTTCCGGATGGCCGGCGAGGTGGCGGACGGGGTCCACGTGCACCCGCTCCACACCGTGGAGTACCTCCAGAAGGTCGCCCTGCCGGCGCTGCAGGAAGGGCTGGCCAGGGCCGGCCGCCCGTCCGGCGCCGTCGATGTCAGCGCCCAGGTCATGGTCATCGCCGGGTCCGGGCAGGACGGCCGGCGCATGGAGCAGGCCGTGCGGGAGCAGCTGGCCTTCTACGGCTCGACCCGCACCTACCGGGCGCCGCTGGAGCTGGCCGGGTACGGCGACCTCAACGCCCGGCTCCACGGGCTGATGGCCGCCGGCGACCGGGCCCGGCTCCTGGCCGCCGTGCCCGACGAGCTCCTCGACCTCTTCGCCGTGCGGGGCGAGACCTGGGAGGACGTCGCCGCCGCCGTCCGCCGGCGCTACGACGGTCTCGTCGACCGGGTCAGCCTCTACTTCCTGCCGCCGCTGGACGGGCCCCGGGCGGCCCGCATCCCGTCGGCCTTCCATGGCTGAGAAGCCGTCCCGGAAGAAGCTCGCCCTCGTCGTCACCCCGATCGTGGCGCTCGTCGTCGCCGCCTATGTCGGCGACGCCCTGACCACCACCTGGGCCGACCGCCACCCGCTGTGGCTCGTGCTGCTCAACGCCCGCAGCCGGATCCTGGTGCTGACGACGAACCAGCTCGATCCCGTGACGTACTACGTCGCCGCCGGTCTCCGGCTGCTGTCGTCCGATCCGCTCTTCTATCTCCTCGGCCGGTGGTACGGCGACGCCATGGTCGTGTGGCTCGAGAAGCGGTCGAAGAGCTTCGGGGAGCAGATCCGGCTCTACGAGCGGGCATTCACCAAGGCCGCCTACCCGCTGGTGTTCATCGCCCCCAACCCCTACATCTGCCTCTTCGCCGGCGCCGCCGGAATGCCGGTGCCGAGCTTCTTCGCCGTCAACATCGCCGGGACGCTGGCCCGGCTCTATCTCATCCGCTGGCTCGGCGAGGCGTTCGACGCCCCGATCAAGTCCGTCCTGCACTTCTTCGACCGTTACCGGCTGCCGCTGCTGGTTCTCAGCGTGGCGCTGGTCGTCTTCGTCTTCTGGAGCGATCGCCGCCAGGGAAAGGACGAGATCGGGTCGATGCTGGAGTTGGCCGAGAACCCGCCCGACGAGGCCGAGGCCACCGATCCCACCGGCTCGGCCGAGACCGCCGAGACCACCGAGCCCGACGCCGAGGACTGACGGTGCCGGCCGGCCGGACTCAGCGCCGGAGCAGCGGCCGGGGATCGAGGCGCCGCCGGATGCGGACCCAGCCGGGATCGTGGTCGTCGAGCGCCCGCACCACCCGGTCGCTGGAGAGCCACGCCGCCCGCCTCCGCTCGTCGGCCGCGCCGGCGCCACCCGGCCCGTAGGCGGCGCCGGTGACGAGGACGGCCAGGTGGCGCAGCGCCACCGCTGCGCCCGGCCGGGCGGCTCCCGCCCGGGCGGCGAACG
>JAICYE010000269.1 GCA_025934385.1 Acidimicrobiia bacterium
CCTGGCCGCCACCCATCCCGACCTCGTCCGCACCGAGGTCATCGGGCAGTCGGTGCAGGGCCGGGACATCGTGGCCGTGCGGGTCACGGCCGGCGCCCCCCACGTGGCCGACGGCGCCCGTCCGGCGGTGCTGTACCTGGCCCTGCAGCACGCCCGGGAGTGGATCAGCGGCGAGGTCGCCCGCCGGCTCCTCCACTCGATGGTCGAGGGCTACGGGATGGACCCGCAGACCACGAAGCTCCTCGACACGACCGAGCTGTGGTTCGTGCTGGTGGCCAACCCCGACGGCTACGAGCGGACCTTCCAACCCGGGAACCGCCTGTGGCGCAAGAACAGCGCCGACAACAACCACGACGGGAAGATCGACGTCAACGACGGCGTCGACCTGAACCGCAACCTTCCCGACCACTGGGGTTTGACCCCGGAGGGCTCCTCCGACGTCCCCGCCGACCAGGGCTACCGGGGCCCGGCGGCGACCTCCGAGCCCGAAACCAAGGCCCTGGTGGGACTGGGCACCCGGCTGCGGTTCCGGTTCATCGTCAACTACCACTCCTACGGGCGCCTCATGCTCTACCCCATCGGGTGGCAGGAGCAGACGCCCACCGCCGACCAGTCGATCTACGCCGCCCTGGCCGGGACGCCGGTCGACCCGGCCATCCCCGGCTACAAGCCGGAGCTCTCGGCCGACCTGTACTCCACCAACGGCGAGACCTCGAGCTGGGCCCACGCCAGCACCGGCACGCTGGCCTTCACCGTCGAGCTCGGCGAGGGGATCCCGGAGAGCGGCTTCCTCTTCCCCGACAACGAGGCGCTGGTCGAGCAGGAGTACGAGGTCAACCGGCCCTTCGCCGTCGACGTGGCCCGCTCGGCCGTCGACCCGACCCGGCCGGCGTCGCATCTCGGCAACCAGGTGCCGCCGATCGTCGTCGACCACTTCCCGGTGTCCTACGGGGATCCGCAGCCGGTGCAGGCCACCGTCCTGCGCCGGTTGGGCCCGGTCACCGTGCACTGGCAGGTGGGCAGCGGGTCCGAGCGCCGGGCGCCGGCGGTCGAGTGGCCCGGGGGCCTCCGCTACGGGGGGACGGACTCGGTGTGGGCGCACCGGGTGCGGGGCTCGGTCACCGGTACGGCGCCGGGCGACAGCGTGAAGGTGTGGTTCACCGCCGGCGGCGAGACCAGCGACGCCTTCACCTACCAGGTGGATCCCCACCGGGCGACCAAGGTCCTCGTCGTCGTCGGGGGAGACCATGCCCGACGGGCGGGGGCCCGGCCGTCCGACCCAGCGGCGCCCGGGGTCCCGGCCGGGCCCGGCCGTCCGGGTGACGCGGGGACGTCCTCCGGCCGGCTCGCCCCGGTGCTGGCCGCCCTCGGCGCCAACGGCGTCGACGCCGACACCTACGACGTCGAGGCCCACGGCCACGTCGCCCCCGACCACCTCGGCGTGCTCGGCCACTACCAGGCGGTGATCTGGACGGCCGACGACGCCCCCCGGACCGACTCCACCGGCCCCATCCCCGAGACCGTGTCCCGGCTGGCCGACCAGGAGATGCTGGCCCTGCGGGACTACCTCAACGAAGGCGGACGGCTGCTGTACATGGGCCGCGACGCCGGGCGGCCGTACTCCGAGGGCGCCGGGTACGACCCGGTGGCCGACGGGCCCTGCGTGCCCGACGTCCTCGCCTCGGTGGGGCTGGCTCCGGTCGGCGGCGACGAGGCCGGCACCAGCGTCGCCGGTGCCTGCGTCGCCCTGTCGGCCGAGTTCTTCGAGTACTGGCTGGGCGCCTTCGAGAACGCCCCGGCCGGTGGCGCCGACAGCAATTCCGGCATCGCCCCCGTCGACGGGGTCCGGGCCCCCTTCGAGGGGCTGGACTGGACCTTCGCCGGCGCCGGCGTCGCCGCCGGCCGCAACGCCGCCGCCTACTCGGCCACCGCCGACACGCTCGGCGCCGCCTACCCGGCGCTGGCCGGCACGACCGCCGCCCGCTACCGGGTGGAGCGCCCGGGCCGCGGTGGTCCCGAGGCGTCGGGCGCGGCCCGGCACGGCACCGGGACCGCGGCCGGCGTCGAGACGCCGGCGACGCTCCTGTTCGGGTTCGGCTTCGAGGACATCGCCACCCCCGCCCAGCGGACGGCGGTGATGGGCCGGGCCCTCAGCTTCCTGCTGGCTCCCGGACCGGCCGCCCGCTGACGCCGTCGTCCTCCGCGGGGCCGTCGGGCTCGTACTCCGTCTCGTACCAGCGGGGCGCCTTCCGGCGGGCCCAGTAGGCCGGCACGGTCCCGGTCAGCATCCCCCGCAGGGCGTCGGGGTCGTTGACCGCCAGCAGGATGTGACCGGCGATGGCCAGGCCGAGGGCCAGGGCCGTCCAGTCGTGGATGAACGTGGCGCCCGTCCGCCAGGAGAGCGGGAACGGGCCGAAGAAGCGCAGGACGAGCCCGGTGGCCAGCATCGTCACCAGCGCCGCGCCGACGAAGGCGGTGTTGAGCTTCTGACCGGGGTTGAACTTGCCGAGCCGGACGGTCGGGTCTTTTCCCCGGCGGCGGAGCCACCGGACGTCGTCGCCGCTGAAGCGGTTGAGGACGCCGAGGTCGCGCCGCAGCGCCCGTCCCCGCCGCCCGGGAAGGGCAAGCAGGAACGGGATCGGAAGGCAGAGCCCGGCGATCACGTGGATCTCCTTGAACAGCGCCCGCCGGCCGAAGATGCTCGACAGGTCACCCCAGTAGAGGACGGCGCCGGTCGACACCAGCACGCCCACCAGCGTGGCGTTGGCCCAGTGGAGCCAGCGCTCGGTGCGGTCGAAGCGCTGCACGCTCAGACCGGCGAGTCGCTGCGGCCGTTGGACCGGCCGATCCAGGCGTCGACGTCGTAGCCCTGGTTCTCCCAGTAGCCCGGCTCGACCTTGTCCACGAGGCTGATCCGCTCCAGCCACTTGAGCGACTTGTAGCCGTACATCGGGGCCACGTAGAGGCGGACGGGCCCGCCGTGGGCCGACGAGATCGGCTTGCCGTCGAGCTGGTAGGCCACGATCACGTCGGACCGCCGAGCCTGGTCGAGGGTCAGGCTCTCGGTGTAGGCGCCGTCGAACGACTCGAACCGCACCGCCGTGGCGCCGGGCCGGGGCTGGGCCCGGGCGATGACGTCGGCCAGGCGCACGCCCTTCCACTTCACCTCGGGCACCCGCCAGCCGGTGACGCACTGGAAGTCCTTCGTGAGCTCGACCGCCGGCATGGTCAGAAGCTCGTCGTACCCGATGCCGTACGGCGCGCCGACCAGGCCGCCGACGTCGAGCCGCCAGTTGGCGGTGCTGCGGCTCGGCAGCGAGCCGACGACCGAGTAGATCCGGAACCGGCCGGTGGGGAGCAGGCCGAGGAGGCCGCTGCCGTCCTTCGCCGCCACCGGAGCCAGCAGGCGCTCCATCAGGCCGGCGGCCTTCGACCCCCACACGATCCCCGACACGCCGAAGGCGGCGAGGCCGAGGAAGACACGCCGCCCGACGGGTGTTCCGTCCACATCGTCGAGGATACGCACGATGGTCGGTCTCGCCACCGCGCCCGGCGTTACGGATGACCGACGAACGGGACGAATCGGCCGCGGTAGCCCTGCGGGTCCGGTCGACTGTTCCGGACTGTGCTGCGAGCCGGTCCTCAGGGCCGGACTTCCACGAAGCCTGCGGCGGCGAAGTCGCCGTCGAAAGCGAGCGCCTCGCGCAGGCGCAGCCGCCGCATGAGGGCGAAGCTCGTGGCGTCGACGTAGGAGTACGTGCGCTCATCGCGGCGTCGGAGCCATCGCCAGGCGTCGGCATCCAACTCGGTGTCCACCGGCCGAACGGTCAGTGCCGGCAACCGTTCGGCCGCGTCAACGAACTCCACCGCCTGCCGATGCCCGGCCCGGCGCCGGAGGAACGTCCACGTCTCGCCGAGTACGAGGTTGGTGGTGAGCAGCGCACCCGGGCCGGCTTCCCACAGAGCCCTGGCGTCCGGGTGCCGACCGTCACGACGAAACCGCAAGGCGATCCAGAAGGAGGTGTCGACGAACCTCACGGCCCGTACACAACCTCGTCGATGTCTCCGGCGTCGTCGTCGATGTCGCCGATCAGCCGCATCATGGGGTCTTGTGCCATCGCCGCCGGCCGCCCGAGCCGCTCCCTGACGAACTCGCGTATCAGTGCGGCCTTGGACGTTCGGCGCCGCGCCGCCTCGACCGCCAAGGCGTCGTCGAGGTCCTCGTCGATGCTGATCTGAAGCCGCTTCACCGGGCGATCTTACATCACGCGATGATGTTTACATCACTCGGCTTGTCAACCGCCGTAGCTCATCCGGGTGTCCTCCATCCGGAGGACCTCGGTCTCCTCGTCCTCGACACCGAAGCCGCTGTCG
>JAICYE010000198.1 GCA_025934385.1 Acidimicrobiia bacterium
CCGTCGCTCCCCGCGGTGTACGGCGACGACGAGTTCATCCAGCGCCTCACCGCCGCCCTCGACGCCATCGTGGCGCCGACGATCTCCACCCTCGACAACTTCGCCGGCTACCTCGACCCGGGGCTGACACCGCCCGACTTCCTCGACTGGCTGGCTGGCTGGGTCGGGGTCATGCTCGACGAGCACTGGCCTCTCGAACGCCAACGCGGCCTCGTGGCCCGGATCGCCGCCATCCACGCCCGACGCGGCACCGCCGGCGCGCTGGCCGAGGAGGTGGCGCTCTACACCGCCGTGCCGCCGGAGATCAACGAGAGCGGGGGCGTGTCGTGGTCGTCGACGCCGGACGGGCCCCTGCCCGGGCGGCCCGAGCCCGGCCTCACCGTCCGGGTCCGGGGCGCCGACGGGTCGGCCGTCGACCAGGCCCGGGTCGAAGCCATCGTGGCCGCCGCCAAGCCGGCCCATGTCCCCCACGCAGTCGAGGTGGTCCGATGACGATCGTCTGTACGAAGTGCGGGTTCCGCAACGGGGCGCAGGACGACTTCTGCGGTTCGTGCGGCGAGTTCCTGGAGTTCGTGGGGGAACGCATCGCCGACGCCGAACCGGAGGTGGCCGACGGCGCGTCGTCCGCGGCAACGGACGTCGACGTCGTCATCCCCGAAACCGAACCCGAGCGCGTGGTCGCCGAGCCGGCCCCGCCCCATGACGCGGCCCCGCGATCCATCACCGAACCGCCGACGCCTCCGCCGCCGCCGACCATGAGCACACCGCCGCCGACCGTCACGGAACCGCCGCCGGCGGCCATCACCGAACCGGCCCCGGCGGCCATCACCGAACCGGCCCCGGCCCCGGCCCCGACCATGGAACCCCGGCCGGCGATCCCCAAGGTCCCTCCGCCGCCCGAGGCAATCCAACCGGCGGCGATCACCCCGCAGCAGCTCCCCACCCGCCGTCGGGCGAAGGCGGCGCCGGCCGCGCCCGTCATCCATCCCGGCGACCTGGTCTGCGGCGAATGCGGCCAGGGCAACGACGCGGCGCGGCGCTTCTGCCGGAGCTGCGGGGCATCGCTCGTCGGCGCGGCGGTCAGCACGCCCGAGCGGCGGCGCTGGTGGCACCGCTTCCGCCGCAAGCCCGAGGTGCACCTGGCCGGCGACCGGCCGATGCAGCGGGGCCCGTCGCTCGCCGGTCGCATCGCCAAGGGGGTGCTCGGGCTGGCGGTTGTGGCCGCCATCGTCGGGCTGGCCGGGCCCTGGCGCTCGAACGTGACCGACGCCTTCCACTCGGCCCGCAAGAAGGTCGCCCCGAAGTTCCAGCCGGTGAACCCGGTCAAGGCGGAGGCCAGTTCGTCGCTGTCCGGCCACGGGCCGGAGCTGGCCATCGACACCGGCTCCAACACGTGGTGGGCCGAGGGAGCCAAGGGCAACGGCGAAGGCCAGCGGATCTCGGTCTTCTTCGCCCAGCCGGTGGACCTCGGCAAGATCGGATTCACCATCGGCGCGGCCGGTGACCAGTTCCTGGCCCTGCCCCGGCCCCACGACCTGCACATCACGATGCAGGGACCGGCCGACAAGCCGCCGGCGGCCAAGGACCTGAGCGTCGTCGACAAGCCCGACTTCCAGAACTTCGATCTGACGGGCGACGCCGTCACCCGCCTCGACATCGAGATCCGTTCCGTCTACCCGGGGCAGTCGGGCAGCACCTGTGCCATCACCGACATCCAGTTCTTCCGCCGGGCCTGACCCCGGACCGGAGCGATCAATCAATCGGCGCGGTCGACGGGCAGCCCCAGCTCGGCCAGCGCCTCCTCGTAGCTGCGCTGCGCCCGCTGGGCGGCCGCCCGGTCGCCGGCCCGCTGCCGGGCCCGCACCAGGACGCGCCACAGCGTGTCGTGGTAGCGGTCGATCCGCAGGCCCCACTCGCAGGTGGCGGCCGCGGCGGCGAAGTCCCCGTCCTCCAACGCCAACCGGGCCCGGGCCAGCGCCGCCTCCGCCGCTTCCGTCCGCAGCTCCTCCCGGCGGCCGACGACCCATTCGGCCGGCCCGTCCTCGGGCAGCAGGTCACCGCCGTAGACCGCCCGGGCCCGGTCGAGGGCGGCGGCGGCCGCCTCGGTCGACCCGGACTTCAACGCGGCGCGCGACTCCGCCAGGGCGCGTTCGAAGGCGACGAGATCGATGTCGGCCGGTTCCGGCAGGGTGAGGCGGTAGGCGTCGCCCTGCCGCACGACCAGCGACGACTCGCCCCGGCTGGCCTCCGGCTCGAGCAGCCTTCGCAGCGACGAGATCGTCACCTGGAGGTTGTGCATCCCCGCCTTCAGCTCGGTGTCGGGCCACAGCGCCTCGACGATCGACTCGCGGTGGACGGGGTCGCCGGCCCGCGCCGCCAGCAGCCGCAACGCCTGGCGGACCCGGGGTTTCGCCGGGGTGAGGTCGATCTCCCGCCCGTCGAGCTCGAGCCGGAACCGCCCGAGGCAGCGCAGGACGGCCCGGGGCGCTTCCACCGCCGTGGCCGCCGCCGGCGCCGCGGCCGCGCCGATGGCCGCCGGCGAACGGTCGACGGGCGCCCGCACCGTTGCGCCGCTGATCGCCTCGGCCCGGTCGAGGACGGCGGCCATGCCCAGCTCTTCGGCGGTGCGGCGGGTCTCGTCGAGCAGCGCCCCGGCCCGCGCCGCCGCCCCCCTCCGCAGGAGCACGGCGGCGTACTCGCATCCGGTGCGGACGACCAGCGGGCGGGCGCCGAGCCGGCGGGCCAGCGTCAGCGCGGCGGCGAAGTGCCGTTCGGCCAGCCGGAGCCGCCCGGCGGCGGCGGCCAGCCGGCCGAGGACGTCGTCCACCGTTCCGAGGCAGGCCACCCCGAGGCCGATCACCACCACCCGCTCCCGCCACGGCCGGAGGGCCCGGTAGAGGACGTCGCCGCGACGGCGGTCCCCGATCCGGGCGCAGGTCTCGGCCAGGAAGAAGGCGCTCGGCAGCCAGCCCTGATCCGGGATCTCGAGCCCGGTCTCCGACACGAAGCGCTCCAGCCGCGCCGCCGCTTCGGCCTGCCGCCCCGTCTCGGCCGCCAGCCAGGCCAGCACCGGCCGCCAGCCGGGGCTCGACGGCTGCTCCACCACCGAACGGATGTGGGGCTCCAGCTCACCCGCCCGACCCTGTTCCCGGCGCAGGACGAGCATCTGCGCCAGGTACACCTCCGTCGACCGGAGCCGCCCGGCCGGCGCCTGCCCCAGGGCGTCGCGGGACAGTTCCTCGACGGCGGCGAACCTCCCTTCGAGCAGGGCCCGCATGGCCCGCAGGCTGGCGAGCTCGAGCGACGCCGCCCCGGTCGGTTCGTCGAGGAACGCCGCCAGGGCGTTGAGCTGGCGGTCGGCGGCGGACTGGTCACCGGCCTCCAGCGCGTCCCGCAGCCGGTAACGGCGGGCCTGCAGCAGGAGCTCGGTGTCCCCGCCCCGGGTCGCGGCGGCGATCATCTCGTCGGCGGCCGCGGTGCGGGCGGCCAGCTGGTCGGGCCCGGCGAGCGCCCAGTGCCACACCTCCAGGGCCCGGGCCTGCGCCCGGGGGTCACCGGTGCGCGCTGCCAGGGCCCGGGCCTGGGCGGCCAAGGCGGTGAAGCGGGCGGCGTCCCCGGCCCGGTAGGCGACCGCCGCCAGCCGGGCCTCCAGCAGCGCCGCCATCGGCTCCTCCTCGGCTCCGTAGGCCTCCCGGGCCTCGCGGAGCAGCGCCTGGGCGTCGTCGTCCCGGGCCATGTTCTCGCCCGCCACCCCGTCGATCTCCAGCGCCGCCTGGGCCAGCAGCGCCCGGTTGCCGGTCGACCGGGCCAGGTCCACGGCCTGGAGGAGAAAACGCCGCCCCTCCCGGCGCCGGCCGGTCAGGGCCTCGGCCCGCCCGATCCCGACCAGGGCCCGGCCGGTGGCCTCGTCGCCGGCCGAGCCGCCCTCGGCCAGGTTCAACGCCGTCCGGTACAAAACGGCCGCCACGCCCATCCCGCCGGAGCTGAGCGCCTGGTCGGCCGCCCGCAAGGCGTAGCCCACGGCCCGCCCGGCCGTGCCGGGACCGGCCGCCCGGCTGAAGTGGTGTGTCAGCTCGGCCAGCGTCGCCGGCGAGCGGTCGGTACGCCGCCGCTCCAGCACGCCGCCGACGCGTTCGTGCCAGGCGGCGCGCTGGGCGGGATCGATCCGTTCGTAGACGACCTCGCGGCTGAGCTCGTTGGTGAACCGGAAACGGCGGGAGCCGAGCTCGTCCACGACTCCGACCCGCAGCGCCGGGCCGAGTTGCTCCAGCACCTCGGTTTCGCTGATGTCCAGCGTCGACCGCAGCATCGCCAGATCGAACCCGGTGCCGACGACGGCGGCGACCCGGAGCAGTTCGACGGTACCGGCGGGCAGATGGGCGAGCTGTTCCACCACGGCGTGGCGGACGACCGCCGGCACCGGCACCACCGCCGCCTGCTCCGGCTCGAAGCGACCCTGGCGGCCGAGCACGGCCAGGATCTCCAGCGTGAACAACGGGTTTCCGCCCGTCCGGCGGTGGAGGACCTCGGTCAGCCCGGCCGTCACGCGGCCCCGCAGGCTCGGCCCGACGAGCAGTTCCAGGTCGGAGGACGGGAGGCCCCGCAGACGCAGGAAACGGCGGGGATCGAGCGCGTCCAGCGCCGGCGCCAGGGGGCTGTCGGGGGCCGGCGGCCGGCCGAGCACGACGACGAGCACCGGCTCCTTGGCCAGTTCGT
Source organism: Acidimicrobiia bacterium (assembly GCA_025934385.1). The sequence continues at coordinate 4,717 of JAICYE010000198.1, forward strand.
CGTCGAGTTGCGGAAGGGCCGCAGCCGTTCTCGGGTTTCCCCGGTGGAAGTCGTCGATGACGACCAGCTGCGGTGCCGTCTTCGCCGCGTCACTGAGCGTCTCGGCCAGCCGGACCACGTCGTCGCTGACGGTGATGGCGACTTCCCGCACGCCCCGGGCCCGGGCCAGGCCGACGAGCTGCTCCACCAGGCGGGTCTTGCCCACGCCCGCTTCGCCGATGACCGCCACGACGCCGCCCGCGCCGGCCCGGGCACCGTCGAGGTGGACGAGCAGCTCGGCCAGCTCGTCGCTCCGGCCGACGAAGGGCGGGGTGGCCCGTTCGGTGCTCGGCGCCCGCGACTCGCCCTGGCTGAGCGGCAGGACGTCGCCGTCCGGGTCGACCGCCCCCGCCGTGGCAAGGTGCTCGGGGGCCCGCTCGGGCTCGGCGGCCGCCCGGGCCAGGAGGGCCAGCGCCTGGGCGCCGGGAACGCCGAGGCCCCGCGCCAGCGCCTCGGCCGACCGGGCCGTGTCGGCCGCCGCCGGATCGCCGGCCGTGGCCTGCGCCAGAGCCAGCGACCCCTGCGCCCAGGCCTCGGCCGGTCCTTCGGATCAA
>JAICYE010000526.1 GCA_025934385.1 Acidimicrobiia bacterium
ACATCCTCGTCCTCGGCAAGGTCAAGGCGCTGGAGCGCAGCAACGTGGCGGACCTGATCGTGCTCGACGCGCCGGCCGCCGGCCACGCCGTCACCTTCCTGCTGTCGCCGAAAGGGCTGCTCGACGCGGTCCGGGTGGGACCCGTCCTCACCCAGGCCGTCGAGGTGACCGAGATGCTGGCCGACCCCGACCGGGCCCAGGTGATGCTGGTCACGCTGCCGGAGGAGACGCCGGTCAACGAGACAGTCGAGACGGCCGACGCCTTGGTTGACCGGATCGGACTCACGCTCGGGCCGCTGGTCGTCAACGGCCTGTACCCCGACCGGCCCCTCGACCCTTTGACGACCCCGGAGGCGGTCCGATCGGTGGCGGAGCGGGCAGGGCTCGGGAGGCCCGTCCCCGGACAGGAAGCGGAGCAGCTGGCCCGGGCCGCCCGGTTCCTGGTGCGGCGGCGAGCGCTGCAGGACGAGCAGCTCGTCCGACTGGCCGACCGGCTCGACCTGCCCCGGGTGGTCCTGCCGTTCCTGTTCTCCTCCGACATCGGGCCGAGGGAGCTCGAGGTGCTGGCCGACTCCCTCACCGCCGGGGTGGGCGCGCTGCCGGTCGGGGCATGACGCCGGCGGCGGACGGGCCCGGGGGCGACGGGCCGCTCGGCCGGCTGGCCGGAGAGCAGCCGATCATCGTCTGCTGCGGAAGCGGCGGTGTCGGGAAGACGACCAGCGCCGCCGTCCTCGCCCTGGCCGGCGCCCGGCGGGGCCGCAACGCCGTTGTCGTCACCATCGACCCGGCCCGCCGCCTGGCCAACGCCCTCGGCCTCGACGCCCTGTCCGACACGGCCCACGAGATCGACCGGGAGCTGTGGGACCCCGAGGGCGTCGCCCCGGCCGGAGGCCGGCTCTCGGCGCTCATGCTCGACACGAAGTCGACCTTCGACCACCTCGTGCTCAAGTACTCGGCCGATCCGACCCAGGGTCGGCGGATCCTCGACAACCGTTTCTACCGCAACATCGCCGGGGCGCTGTCCGGCACGCAGGAGTACATGGCCATGGAGAAGCTCCACGAGCTCCACGACGAGGGCGGCTACGAGCTGATCGTCATCGACACGCCGCCGACCCGGAACGCCCTCGACTTCCTCGACGCCCCCGCCCGCCTCACCCGGCTGCTCGACAACAAGCTCTTCCGGCTGGTGATGGCCCCGACCCGGGCGTCGTTCCGGATGGCCAACCTGGCCCTCCAGGCCTTCTTCCGCACCGTCTCGAAAGTCATCGGCACGGAGGTGGTGGAGGACCTCGTCCTCTTCTTCCAGGCCTTCGAAGGTATGGAGGACGGGTTCCGGGAGCGGGCCCAGCGGGTGCTGGCCCTCCTGAGCGACCCCGGCACCGCCTTCGTCCTCGTGACCGCCCCCGCCCGCGACGCCGTGTCCGAGGCCGGGTACTTCGCCGGCCGGCTGGCCGACGCCGGTCTCCGGATCAGCGGCCTGGTGGTCAACCGGATCCATCCCGAGTTCGGCGCCGACCGGCCCGAAGGCCGGGGGCCGTTGAACGGCGACCCGGAGGCGGTGCGGCAGCTCGAGGCCCTCTACGAGAACCTTGGCGACTTCGCCGAGCTGTCGGAGCGGGAGCAGCGCCACCTCGAGGGCCTCGAGCGGAGCGTGGGGCAGGTGCCGGTCGTGCGGGTCCCGCTGCTCGAGGTCGAGGTCTGCGACATCGAGAGCCTGACCGAGGTCGGCCGATACCTGCTCGCCGCTGCTTCGGACGGGCCGGCGGGCGGCGGATAGCCTGCGGGCCGATGCCGACGGTCATCGTCGCCAGCGACGCCAACTGGGTCCGTGACCACGTCCGGGCCGCTCTCTGCGGTCCGGGCTTCGAGCTCAACGAGGTCGAGCGGGGCCGCGACGTCCGGGGGGCGGTGGCCGAGCACGAGCCGGACCTCGTCATCGTTGATCTCCAGATCACCAACATGGGCGGCATGGCCGTCGCCCTCGACCTCCGTCTCGAGGAGTCGGGCGGGCGCCTCCCCCACGTGCCGATCCTGCTTCTCCTCGACCGGGAGGCCGACCGCTTCCTGGCC
>JAICYE010000051.1 GCA_025934385.1 Acidimicrobiia bacterium
CGCCGACATCGGCACCGTCGTCAGCCAGGGGATCTTCCGGATGTCGCGCCACTCCGGCCAGGGCTGCACCAACCTGACCCGGATGCTGCTGCCCCGGGAGCACTACGAGGCCGGCCTCGAGGTGGCGGCCGCCGCCTGCGCCCAGGTGCCGTGGGGTGACCCCCGCGACGAGAAGACGCACATGGGGCCCCAGGTGGCCCGGCCCCACCAGCAGCGCGTCCTCGGCTACATCGAGAAGGGCCTGGCCGAAGGCGGCCGGCTGGTGGCCGGGGGAGGGGTCCCCCAGGGTACCACCGGCTACTTCGTCGAGGCCACGGTCATCGCCGACGTCAAGCCCGGCGACACCATCGCCCAGGAGGAGATCTTCGGCCCGGTGCTGGCGGTGATCCCCTATGACACCGAGGAGGAGGCGATCCGGATCGCCAACGACTCGATCTACGGCCTGTCGGGGGCGGTCTGGAGCGGCTCGACCGAGCGGGCGCTGCGGCTGGCCCGCCGGGTGCGGACGGGCACGATGGATGTCAACGGCGCCTCGTGGTGGGCCACCGACACGCCATTCGGCGGGATGAAGCAGAGCGGCCTCGGGCGGGAGAACGGCGTCACCGGCTTCGAGGAGTACCTCGACACCCGGGTCATCTCCCACCCGAGGGAGGGCTGACGCCCTCCCTCGGCCGCCCATTTCCGCCGCGGGTTCGTACCGCCCGCCGACGCTCACCCCCAGATTGGGAGGCCTACCGGGTACCGCGACCGGTGGCGCTCGAGCAGCGTTGACGGCCGTGAACGCGGGAGCCGGACGAGCCGGCGAGGCCAGTCGCCGGTTAACGGGCGGACTTCCGGGGGCCGCGCTTCGGCGCCGAATTGTTCTCGGGCCCGTGCTCGTGGCTGGCCGCCTCGGCGATGACCTTGCGCCATTCGTCGAAGGCGTCGACCATCCCGAGCGTGCGGGCGATGTGTCTGCGGGCGGCCGTCTCCGCCTTCGACGCCTTGCCCTCCAGCACCGCCGCCAGGATGGCGGCGTGACTGTCCTGCGACTCGTCGAGCAGCTGCTTGTGCGTGGTGACTTTCCCGGCCACCCGCAGCTCCACGCCTTCGGGGTGGTCGATGAAGGGCAGGAACAGGGCGGCGGAACTGGCCCGGATCAACGGGATCAGCCCGCCCAGGCGGGCGTTGCCGGAATGCTCCAGGAAGAACGAGTGGAAGGCGGAGTGGGCCTCGACCCGGCGGAGCGGGTCGTGGGGGCGGGCGCTGCTGGCCATGGCCGCTAGCAGCCGGCGCCCTTCGGCCTGCGTCTCCGGGGTGAGCCCCCGCTCGGCGGTGAGGCGGGCGCCGAGGCCGTCGATGACCTCGCGGATCTCGTACATGTCGCGCATCTCGGCGGCGGTGAAGCTGATCACCTCGACGGTGCGGTTGTTGTTCGACGTGCGGAGGAATCCGTCGTTCTCCAGGATGCGGAAGGCCTCCCGCAGGGGAGTGCGGCTGACGCCGAGCTGGTTGGCCAGATCGATCTGGAGGAGCTGCGTGCCGGGCGGGATCTCGCCCCGCACGATCTTCTCCCGCAGCACGCGGACGACATCGTCGACGAGCCGGGGCCGGGCGAGGACGTTGAGACTGAGGTTCGTCATTGCAACCAATTCTACCGAACCGGTCGTTTGGCTCGTGCCGACGGAGGCTGGCTCCGGTATGCTGTATCCAGGATTCAAAAGCTGGAGGTTGCCGATGCCGCTCCGGGACGACATGCACCTGATCTCGGTCGACGACCACCTCATCGAACACCCCCGCGTCTGGCTCGACCGTATGCCGACCAGGTACCAGGACGTCTGCCCCCGGGTGGTGGAGAGCGGCGACGAGGGCATGTACAGCGAGTTCGGCACCTACGTGAAGCCCCACTCGCAGGCCTGGCTCTACGAAGGCCGGATCCACGCCCAGATGGGCCTCAACGCCGTGGCCGGCAAGCCCCCGGAGGCGCTGGGCCTCGACCCCGTCCGCTACGAGGACATGATCCCCGGCTGCTACGACCCCGTCGAGCGCGTCAAGGACATGGACCTCGACGGCGTGCAGGCGGCGCTGTGCTTCCCACAGTTCCCCAAGTTCGCCGGGACGCTGTTCCTCAAAAGCGAGGACATGGAGCTGGCCCGGCTGTGCTCGGCGGCCTGGAACGACTTCGTCCTCGACGAGTGGACCGCCTGTGCCCCCGACCGGTTCATCCCGCTGGCCATCCTGCCCTTCTGGGACGTCGAGGCTTCGGTGAAGGAGATCCAGAGAGTGGCGGCCAAGGGGGCGAAGGCCATCTCGTTCCCCGAGAACACGGTCACGCTGGGCCAGCCGTCGTTCCACACCGACCACTGGGACCCGGTCTTCTCCGCCGCCGAGGACGCCGGCCTCCCGCTGTGCATGCACTTCGGCACGTCGGGCAAGGTGCCCGACACCGGGCCGGAGGCGCCGCTGGCGGTGTTCATCGCCCTGATGGGCTGCAACTCCATGTACGCCGTGGCCGATCTCTGCTTCTCGCCGATCTTCCACCGGCATCCCCGCCTGCGGATCGCCTTTTCCGAGGGGGGGATCGGCTGGGTGCCGTATCTGCTGGAGCGGATGGACGGCACCTGGGAGAAGCACCGCTTCTACCAGAACATCAACCAGCAGGTCCGGCCCTCCGAGCTGTTCCGGCAGCACATGTGGGGCTGCTTCATCACCGACCGCCACGGCCTCGCCAGCCGGGACGAGATCGGCATCGACCGGCTCCTGTGGGAATGCGACTACCCGCACTCCGACTCCCACTGGCCCAACAGCCGCAAGGTGGCCACCGAGCAGTTCCACGACGTGCCTGACGGCGACGTCCACCGCATCGTGGAACTCAACGCCCGGGCGCTGTTCAACTTCCCCCGATGAGCGAGCCGGTGAATGACGCAGAGAAATCGGACTGGGAGGACCAGGACCTCCTGACGATCGAGCTGGCCGCCGAGCGGCTCGAGGAGGAGGTCCTGGCCCTGACCGAGGAGATCGCCGCCGCGCCCTCCGACCTGGATCTGACCGACCGGAAGCTCCGCCTCCAGCGTCTGGTCGCGGCCCGCGACCGCATCAGGACCCGCCCATGAGCGCCGGCGTGCCAGGCGGGGGAGTCATGGACGGCGTGCGGGTGATCGAGGTCGCCATCTATGCCTTCGGCCCGGCCGCCGGGGCGGTACTGGCCGACTGGGGCGCCGACGTCGTCAAGGTCGAGCACCCCCAGGCCGGCGATCCGCTGCGGGGCCTCGTGGCCTACGGCGTCAAACCCGGCGAGGGCGGCGTGACCTACCTGTGGGAGGTGCTGAACCGGGGCAAGCGCAGCATCGGCATCGACATTGCCACCGACGACGGGCGGGAGCTGCTGCTGCGGCTGTGCGAAGGGGCCGACGTCTTCCTCACCAACTTCCTCGGGCCCGCCTGCCGGCGGCTCGGCATCGACGCAGACTCCGTCACGGCCCGCAATCCCCGCATCATCTACGGCCGCGGTACCGGCCATGGTCCCACTGGGCCCGACGCCGACAAGGGCGGCTATGACGGTGTGTCGTTCTGGGCCCGCTCCGGCGTGAGCCTGGCCGCCATGCCACCCGAGAGCTGCTACCCGGTCAGCCTGCCGGGCCCGGCCTACGGCGACATCCAGAGCGGCGCCCACCTGGCCGGCGGCATCGCCGCCGCACTCTTCCAGCGGGAACGGACCGGCCGGGGCGCGGTGGTCGACGTGTCGCTGCTCGGCTCGGGCCTCTGGGCCATGCAACCGACCATCGCCGGCGCCTACGCCTCCGGCCGGGAGAAACTGGAGCCGCTCGACCGGCGCCGCCCGGCCAACCCTCTGTGGAACGTCTACCGCACCGCCGACGGCGCCTTCGTGGCGCTCTCCATGCTGGACGGCGACCGCTACTGGCCCGGCTTCTGCATCGCCGTCGACCGGCCGGAGCTCATCGCCGACGAGCGCTTCGTCGACGCCGAGGCCCGCTCGGCCCACACCGAAGAATGCGTCGACCTGCTCGACGCCATCTTCGCCGAGCGCCCCCTGGAGGAGTGGAAGCGTGTCCTCGGCACCCAGGAGGGGCCCTGGTCGGTGACCCACACACCCGGGGCGACGCTCGACGACGAGCAGGCGCTGGCCAACGACTACCTCCAGTGGGTGAAGTACGACAACGGCGCAACGCTGCCGCTGGTCCACGCCCCCGCCCAGGTCGACGGAACGGCGGCGACACTGCGGGCCGCCCCCGGCCACGGCGCCGACACCGACGAGGTCCTGCTCGGCGCCGGGCTCACCTGGGACGACCTTCTCCGCCTGAAGGTGGCCGGTGCCATCACCTGACCCGGCGACGCGGTTGGCGCCGCCATCCGGGCCGTGGCGCGGCCCCGTGCCGGTGGCCGACATCGACAGCGCGCCCTTCTGGGACGGGTTGCGCCGACACGAACTTGTGATCCTCCGCTGCGACGAGTGCCGCACGTTCGTGCACCCGCCGCAGGCATCGTGCCCCCATTGCCTGAGCCTGGACTTGACACCCGAAGCCGTAACCGGCCGGGGAACCGTCTACTCCTTCACCGTGGCCGAGCGGGAGTTCGCCCCAGGGATCAGCCCACCCTATGTCGCGGCGCTGGTGGATCTGGACGAGCAGGACCGGCTGCGGCTGGTGACGAACCTCGTGAACGTGCGCCTGGGCGACGTGCAGATCGGCATGCCGGTCCAGGTGGTGTTCGTCGATCTCGACCTTGACGACGAGGAGGCGACCCTCGCCTTCTTCGAGCCCGACCCGGGCACGACCGGTGGTGATGGAGTCCCTCCAGGGGCCCTGACCACAACCAGTCGTGGTCAGGCGGAGGGCAAGGCGGGGGAGTGATGAGCGGCGCCGCCCTTCGGGACAAGGTCGTCGTGGCCGGGATCGGCTACTCCCAGATCGGCCGGTCGACCGGCCGCAGCGAAGGGTCGCTGGCCGTCGAGGCCAGCAAGGCGGCCCTCGACGACGCCGGCCTCACCGCCGCCGACCTCGACGGCATCGCCATGTGGCCCGACCGGGTCTCGAGCGTGTTCGAGGGGCCGTCGATCACCTACATGTACCGGGCCCTCGGCCTGTCCGACGTGCGGTACTACCAGGCGATGGGGACGGGCCCGGCCCAGTTCGCCTCGGTCAACGGCGCCGTCCACGCCATCGTGGCCGGCGTGGCCGACACCGTGATCTGCATCCGGGCCCACCTCCGCCAGGAGCAGCGTTTCTACGTTCCGGGCGGCGGGGATACCCGCCGGGCGGAAGGGGAGCTGGCCCTGCGGGCGCCCTACGGTGTTCCCGCCGGCGCCCCCCGCTACGCGCTGTGGGCCCAGCGCCACGCCCACGAGTACGGCACGACCGACGAGCACCGCGGCGCCGTCGTCCTCACCTGCCGGGCCCACGCCCAATTGAATCCGCGGGCGGTGTGGCATGGGCACCCCCTCACCATGGACGGGTATCTCGCCTCCGACGTCGTGGCCAGCCCGCTGCGGATCCTCGACTGCGACATGCCGGTCGACGGCGCCGTGGCCGTGATCCTCACCCGGGCCGACCGGGCGGCGGGCCTGCCGCACCGGCCCGTCCGCATCCACAGCCTCGGGCACGCCACCGGGCCGACGCTCGATGCCGAGTACTGGCCCGACATGACGACGATGGCGTCTCGCTGGGCGGCCGACGCGCTCTGGGCCGGCACCGACCTCGGCCCGGCCGACGTCGACGTCGCCGAGCTCTACGACGGCTTCTCGTTCATGACGCTGTGCTGGCTGGAGGACCTCGGGTTCGTGAAGAAGGGCGAGGCCGGACCGTGGTTCGTCGAGGGTCGGGGCCGGCTCGGCGCCGACCTGCCGGTCTGCACCGATGGCGGGCACCTCGGCGGCGGCCGGCTGCATGGCTTCGGGAAGCTGGCCGAGGCGGTGCTGCAGCTGCGGGGCGAGTGCGGCGGGCGCCAGGTGGAGGGGGCCGAGGTGGCGCTGGCCTGCGTGGGCGGCGGGGCGATCGCCACCGCCATGTTGTTGGTCGCGGGTTGAACTTCGAGAAAGGACTTCCATGAGCCAAGCGGACGTTGACATCACCGAGCAGTTCCTCAAGGCCTTCGCCGCCGGCGACGTCGACACGGTCTTCGCCATGATCCATCCCGACTGCGTGTGCGACGAGGGCCACGGGCTGCCCTACGCCGGTCAGTACGTCGGCCCTGCCGGGCTGGGCGAGCTCGTCGGGAAGATCATGACGCCGATGGAGATGGTGGTCGACGACTTCACCGTCAGCGACGGCGGCGACTGCGCCGTGGCCCGCATCGGCCTGACGTTCACGTCGCGGTCGTCCGGTCGAACGCTGAAGATCCCGACCATCGAGCTCTACGAGACCACGGACGGCAAGGTCTCGAAGATCGACATCTACTACAAGTCGACCCAGGCGATCGCCGAACTGGCCGCCGAATAAGCGTGTCGCCGCGGCCGTGGGGCTGGGGCCCCACGGCCCTGCGGCGGGATGCCCGGAGGGCAGGGGCCCGCCGCCGGCTACACGGTCGCCCGCTCCAGGATCTCCACGGTGCCGGCGCCGCCGTCGACCCGGAGGCGGTCGCCGGTCCGGATCGTCCGGCTGCCGTGCATCGTGTTCACCACGCAGGGGATGCCGAGCTCCCGGGCGACGATGGCGGCGTGGGACAGGAACCCGCCGATGTCGACGACGAGCGCCACCGAGATGAACATGATCGACGACCAGCTGGGGTCGGTCGTCGGCGAAACGAGGATCTCGCCCGGCTCGACATCGGCGAAGCCGGGATCGGTGACGACGCGGGCGACGCCCTCGACGACCCCGGGGCTGACGCCCAGGCCGGGGATGATGGCCGCCTCGCCGGTCTCGGCCCCGGTGGCCTCGCCTTCACCGATGGGGATCGGCGTCGGCATGCCCCGCCAGTGGCTCGGGAGGCGGTACTTCTCGTACTCCGCCCGGCGGTTGCGGCGCAGGACGATCGTCTCCCTGATGGCGCCGGGCAGGGCTGGCGCCAGGAACTCGTCGATCGTCAGGTAGAAGACGTCGTCGGCGTCGTCGAGCTTCCCTTCCTTGGCCAGGCACTCCCCGGCCCGGCGCGACGCCGCCCGGCAGATGTCGAAGGCCTGCAAGAAGGCGCCCTTGGCCACACCCCGCAGCGGGATGCAGTGGGCCGCCCGGGTGAACACGCCCTTCACCACCGGCCGCAGGGGGCGGGGGAGGGCGGCCAGGAGCTGGCGCTCGAGGCCCTCCCGCTCGGCCCGCAGCACCCCTTCCCGCAGCCGGGGGTCGCTCGAGTCGGGCATGGCGGCGTAGCCCTCGACCATGCGGCGCAGCGGCGTGTCGTCCTCCCGCCAGACCCGGGCCGAGATCTCGCCTTCCAGCGGACCGTGGTAGCCGTGGTGGCGGACGACCTCGGCCAGGTCGATCTCGCCTCTCGAGCAGCGCCACAGGTCGGCCACCACCCGGGTCTCGGGCACGTCGCCGTACCCCCCGGACAGTGCGGTGGCGTCGCCGACACCGGTCCTGGCCGACAGGCGGGTGAGAGCGTCGAACATCGGCTGGACGGCGCAGAACAGCGCCGTGGCCTGGAGCAGGACGTTGGCGTTGAACCGCCGGGTGGCGTCGTTCCAGGCGGCGATGGCATCGGCGTAGTCCAGCGACGGCACCCGCTCGGCCTCCTGCTGCCACCAGGCCTGCGTCTCGACGACGGCCGCCCGGAGGCGTTTGGAGATCGTGCAGTGCTCCTTCGGCAGGCCGACCGAGATGAACGGCAGGCGCTTCAGTGTCGGGTGGAAGGCGATGGTGTCGGGCACCTCGCCGTAGACGCCGGCCACCACCTGCTGGCCGGTCGTGCCCGGCATGCAGTCGCCGAGCCGGGCCAGCAGGTCGACCGACAGCGCCCCCCGGCCGTAGAACATGCGGATGATGCGGCCCTCGAACTCCGTAGGCAGCTCGGCCTCCGGCTTGGTGAGGGCGCCCATGTTGACCATCGTCTGGCGCATGGCCCGCTCGATCGTCGGCCCCCACAGCGTCCAGCCGAGCGGCGTGAGCACGCCGGGCAACGCCTCGCCGACGTTGGCCGTGCTCCAGTGCTCGTTGGGCCAGCTCGGCTCGTGGAGCGGATCCCAGGCGTCGAAGGGCGAGAACAGCGGCTCGGCACCGAGGTCGGTCGTCATCCTGTCTCCTTCATGAGTTCGGCGTAGCGGTCGAGGCGGCGAAGGGTGTCGGCAACGGGGGCGGACGGGAGAGCGATGAGAGCCCGGTCGACGCCGGCGGCGGCGTAGCCGGTCAGGGTCTCGGGCTTGGGTCGGGCGCCGAAGACGGTGACCGGGATGGGGCCCCGGCCCCGGTCGGCGGCGGCCTTCTGGAGAGCGTCGACGGCTTCGGCGGTGTCGCCCCGGCCGGCGATGGGCATCCACCCGTCGCCGTACTCGGCGGCCCGTTCGATCGACCGGGGGCCGTTGCCGGCCACGATGACGGGGGGATGGGGCGACTGGATGGGCTTCGGCCACTGCCACACCGGGTCGAAGTCCACGTGATCGCCGTGGAACTCGGCGACGAGGCCGGTCCACAGGGCCTTCATGGCCAGCACCCGTTCCCGCAGGAGGTCGAAGCGGGTGGCGAAGGCGGTGCCGTGGTTGGCCATCTCCTCCCGGTTCCAGCCGCCGCCGACGCCGAAGAGGAACCGGCCGCCGGAGATCAGGTCGACGGTGGCCACCTCCTTGGCCGTGACGATGGGATCGCGCTCGACGACGAGGCAGACGCCCGTTCCGAGGAGCAGCGTCTCCGTGCAGGCGGCGATGGCGCCGAGTACGACGAACGGGTCGGGGGTGTGCCGGAACTCCTCGGGGATGTCGCCGCCGCCGGGGTTGGGAGTGAGGCGGTTGACCGGGATGTGCGTGTGCTCGGGGACGAAGAGCGACTCGAAGCCCCGCTCCTCGACGGCCCGGCCGAGCGTCTTCACGTCGGTGCCGTCCTCAGTGGGAAACGTGCTGATCCCGAGCCGCAACGAACGCTCCCCCTCGCCCGGTCGAGGCAACCAAACTCGCTAGCTGTATCCAGGATACAGTAAGATGCCGTGTGTGTCCGGGGCGATCATCGAGGTGGCGCTGAACGGCGGGATCCCGAAGTCGCACAACCCGCACGTGCCCCGCACGCCCGACGAGATCGTGGCCGACGCCCTGGCCTGCGTCGCCGCCGGGGCGTCGATCGTCCACAACCACAACGACGAACCGACCATCGGCGGCCCGCCCTCGCACGACCCGGCGCCGTACGAGGAGGCGTGGCGGGCCGTCCTCGCCGCCGAGCCCGACGTCATGCTGTATCCGACGATGCGGGGATGGGGCCCCGACACGACGATCGAGCAGCGCTACAGCCATGTCGTCGCCCTGGCCGAAGCCGGCGTGCTGGGCACGACCATCGTCGACCTCGGCCCGATCAACGTGGCGCCGGTCGACGCCTCGGGGCTGCCCGAGGCCGGCGACGTGATGTACCTCTGCACGTTCGGCGACATCGACTACGAGTTCCGGGTCGCCCGGGAGATCGGCCTGCCGATCAGCCTGGCCGTCTTCGAGCCCGGCCACCTCCGGACCGGCCTGGCCTACGTGCGCAACGGCTTCGCCCCGCCGGGGTCGATGGTCAAGCTGTTCTTCGAGTCGGCGTCGATCGGCGTCGCCGCCCGGGGCCTCCCCCCGACCCGGGCGGCGCTCGGCGCCTACCTCGACATGCTCGACGGGTTCGACCTGCCCTGGATGGCGGCGGTCACCGGCGCCCCGGCGCTCGACCCCGCCTTCGCCCGGCTGGTGCTCGAGGCCGGAGGCCATCTGAGCGTCGGCATCGAACGGACGGGCCGGGGCGGCGCACCCCGCAACGTCGACCTGGTCGCCGAGGCCGCCGGGCTGTGCCGGGACTGCGGCCGCCCTCCGCTCACCCCGGCCGAGACGAGGGCCGCCCTCGGCCTGAGGCCCGCCCTGCGCTGAGCGTCACACCAGTTTCAGCGCATCGAGGAACCGGGCGCCGTAC
>JAICYE010000332.1 GCA_025934385.1 Acidimicrobiia bacterium
CCGACCTCGGCGCGGCCTACGAGGCCGCCGCCGGCCGGCTCGACGCCCTCGTCGACGACCTGGCCCGGTCGCTGCCCTACCACCCGGTGGCGCCGCCCACCGACGTCGCCGAGGGGAGCGAGCTGCCGCAGTTCCGGTCGTCGATGGCCGGCGGGGCCTACCGCAGGGCGGTGGAGGCGGCCCGGGAGCACATCCTGGCCGGCGACATCTTCCAGGTCGTCCTGGCCCAGCGGTTCGACTTCGAACTCGGCTGCGACCCGTTCGACGTCTACCGGGTGCTGCGCCAGGTCAACCCGTCGCCCTACATGTACTTCCTGCGGGGGGCGGACGGCGTCACCGTCTGCGGCAGCTCCCCCGAGCCCATGGTGCAGCTGCTGGACGGGCGGGTCATCTCCCGCCCGATCGCCGGCACCCGCCGCCGGGGGCGGGACGACGCCGCCGACAAGCGCCTGGCCGGCGAGCTCATCGAACATCCGAAGGAACGGGCCGAGCATGTGATGCTGGTCGACCTGGCCCGCAACGACGTCGGGCGGGTCGTCCGCTTCGGCACCGAGCGGGTCGACGAGCTGATGACGCTGGAGCGCTACAGCCACGTGATGCACCTGACCTCACAGGTGTCGGGCGAGCTGCGGCCGGGGCAGGGCCCGGTCGACGTGCTCCGGGCGACGTTCCCGGCCGGGACCGTGTCCGGCGCCCCCAAGGTGCGGGCCATGGAGATCATCGACGAGCTCGAGCCGGTCAAGCGGGGGCCCTACGCCGGCGTCGTCGGCTATGTCGACTTCTCCGGCAACCTCGACACGGCCATCGCCATCCGCACGATGATCGTCGACGGCGCCGGCGGCGCCTCGGTGTCGGCCGGTGCCGGGATCGTGGCCGATTCCGATCCCGCCGACGAGGACCTCGAGTGCCACAACAAGGCCCGGGCCATCCTGGCCTCGGCCGCCGCCGCCCGGAATCTGCGGGCCCGTCCGCAACCGACGGAGGCGTGGTGAGGAGGGCGAGATGAGCGACCGGCGAACACCGCTCCGGGTGGCCTACGAGGCCGCGGCGTCCTCAGCCTCCGACCTCGGTGTGGCCGTGGCCGCCGACTACGGCGACCCGGCCGGCGAGGAGCGGGCCTTCACCGACGGCGCCGCCCTCGTCGACCGCTGCGCCCGGGGCGCCGTGCTGGTCGAGGGACCCGACGGCCTCACGTTCCTCCAGAGCCTGCTGTCGCAGGACATCGACACCCTCTCGGACGGGCAGGGCACCCATGCCCTGCTCCTCCAGCCCCAGGGGAAGCTCGACACCGACCTGCGGCTGCTGCGGGTCGACGACACCGCCTGGCTCGACTGCGAGGTCGGCCGGGGCGAGGCGCTGGCCGCCTCGCTGTGCCGGTTCCGGATCCGGATCAAGGCCGACATCGAAGACCGGACCGGCGACTGGGGCTGCCTGACGCTCCGGGGCCCCGAGGTCGCCGCCACGGTCGAGGCCGCCGGCGGGCCACCGCTCCCGGAGGAGCCCCACGCCCATGTCCTCTGGGGCCCGGGCACCGGTGCGACCCGGCTCGTCCGGGCCGACTGGCCGGGCGGCCCGCCGGGCGCCGACCTCGTCGGCCCGGTCGGCGAGCTCGAGGGGCTGTGGACAGCCCTGGCCGCGGCGGGGTTCCGCCCCGCCGGGCTGACCGCCTACGAGGCGGCCCGGGTGCGGGCCGGCGTTCCCCCCCAGGGGCTCGACATCGACGAGCGGACGATCCCCCAGGAAGCGTTCCTCGAGCTCGACGCCGTCTCGTTCACGAAGGGCTGCTTCCTCGGCCAGGAGCTGGTGTGCCGCATCGACTCCCGGGGCCACGTGAACCGCCTGCTGCGGACGCTGCGCATCGGCGGGGGCGTCATTGCCACCACTCCGCCGGCCGGAGCGGGCATCGTGGTGGGTGACAAGGAGGTGGGGGCGCTGACGACGGTGGCCCGATCGGAAGGCGGTGTCGTGGCCCTGGGCTACGTGCGGCGCGAGGTCGAGGTGCCGGCCGACGTCCTCGTCCGGTGGGGCGGGGGCGAGGCGCCGGCGGTGGCCAGCGCCCTCCCGGAGCAGCCGTGAAGCCCGGCCGCGCCGGGTTCGTGGCTGTGGTCGCCGCCCTGGTGGCGCTGCCGCTGCTGGCCGGCTGCTCCAAGCACGACGGCAAGGCGCTGGCCAAGCCCAAGGTGCCGGAGACCACGACCACCACCGATCCCGTCGACCTGACCCAGGTGTCGCTGCAGCCGATCAGCGTCACCGGCAAGGCGACCACGACCACCCGGCCGATCGGCGGCGGCAAGGGCTCGATCTTCGGACGGGTCGTCGATGCCGATGGCGCGCCGGTGCCCGGGGCGTTCATCCGGGCGACGTACTACGGCGATCCCAGCAAGCCCGAGGTCATCGAGGCCCTCTCGCAGGACGACGGCACCTACCGCTTCGACCAGGTGCTGGGCGGGCAGTGGCGCGTCCGGGCCTGGAAGACGCCGCAGCTGGCCACGCTGGCTGATGAGACGTTCTTCCTCGGCTACACCGAGCAGCGCCAGGTCGACCTCAAGGTCAAGGCGGCCGACGACTTCACCGTCACCTCCAGCATCGCCCCGAACCCGCCGTTCACCGGTTCCGCCGTCGAGGTGGCGGTCCTGGTGCTCAACCAGACCGTCGACGACAACGGGGTCGTCCACCGCTCACCGGTGGGCGGGGCGGGGGTGACCCTCGACGTGACCGGGCGCTGGTACGTGCCCACCGACGCCACCCAGGCGACCGACTCCACCGGCCGGGCGGCGTGGACGCTGACGTGCATGGAGACCGGCTCCCAGCCGATCAGCGCCATCGTCGGCGGGCGGGAATGGCCGCTCAACCTCCCGGCCTGTCACGATCCCATGGAGACGACGACGACCACGACGACGGCCCCTCCGCCGGGGGCGTCGTCGACGACGAGCTCGACGAAGCCGAAGTCGAAGTCGACGACGACGTCGACCCGGCCGAAGTCGTACGCCACGACGTCGACCCGTCCGGCCGGGGGTCACACGTAGCGTCGCCGGACGGCGGCGCCGGCTGCAACGTGACGACGAAGCGGGTGCCGCCCTCGGTGGTGGCGGCGACACCGACGCGGCCGCCCATGGCCGCCACCAGCTCCCGCACGATGGCCAGCCCGAGCCCGGTCCCGACCTTGCGGCCCGGCTGGCGGCGGGAGGTGTAGAGCCGCTCGAACACCCGGGGAAGGTCGTCGGCGTCGATGCCGGGGCCGTCGTCGGCGACGCCGATCTCGACCTCGCCGCCCGCCCGGCGGACGGCGACCTCCACCGTGGTGGCGGCGTACTTGATGGCGTTCTCGACGAGGTTGGCCACCACCTGGGCCAGCCGCTCGGAGTCGGCGGTCGCCATGACCGGCCCGGGCTCACCGATGACGGCCAGCCGCAGCCCCGCCTCCCGGGCGGCCGGCTCCAGCGCCAGCGCGCCGTGCCGGGCGACCTCGGCCACGTCGACCGGCCCCGGATGCAGCGAGAACTCCCGGGCGTCGAGCCGGGCCAGTTCGAGCAGGTCGGCCACCAGCCGCTCCAGCCGGCGGGCCTCGGCCTCGATGATCGTCGCCGCCCGCCGCCGGGCTGCATCATCCATCAATGGCTCGCCGTCGGTCGCGCCCTCGGCCACCGCTTCGGCGTAGCCCCGGATCGACGTCAGCGGGGTCCGCAGGTCGTGGGAGATGCTCATGAGGAAGGCGCGTTCCAGG
>JAICYE010000006.1 GCA_025934385.1 Acidimicrobiia bacterium
CGTGCCCCGCCCGCCCGCTGTCGCCGCCATCCCCCTGGAAATTACACGGCTGTGGGCGACAATCGACCGATGCCGGTCGGAGCGGGTGTCGACGTGGCGGTGTCCGACCTCAGATCCAGAGAGCCCGCTGGGGCCGCCGGTCGTCGCGGACCCGGCGCAGGCCGGTGAGCACGCCGGCGATCATTCCGGCCGCCAGCAGCTCGAGGCCGGTGCGGACGGGGTCGTGGCCCCGGCCGTGGTGCGTCGCCGGCCCGGCGGCCAGTGACAGCTCGGCCGGCCCGCTGGGGGCGTCGCTCACCGCGGGGGTCACGGCGGCGGCGATCTCGTTCCAGTCGGGAAGCGACACATCGCCCCCGGCCGCCGGCTGCCCGCCCTTGTCCTTCTTGCCTTTGGTGGTGCTACCGGTCGGGACGCTCCGGCGCTTGGTGGCGGGGTTGCCGAAGATGTCAGTGCCGCTCGGCACCGCCGCACCGCCGGGGCTCGGAGCCGGCGTTCCCGCCAGCCCGCCGGTGCCCGGAGCGGAACCGTTTCCGGCCACGGTGAGCCGGGGCGACGAGGTGCTCGGCGTGGTCGACGGACCCGACTTCGCGCCCGAGCCGGAGCCCGAGCCGCCGCCACCCGCCCCCGGCGTCGGAGCCGGCGCATTGGGCACGACCATGAGCGCGTTCACCGCCGGCCGCTCCATGGAGCCGGGGCCCACCTCCCGACCCTCGGTCGGGGCGGGGGCGCCCGGGGCCACATCGTCGACCGGCAGGTTCTGCACCCCGCCGCCGGCCACGAACGTGGCCGAGGAGTTGTCGAACCCGAAGCCGTCCGTCGCCCCCAGGCCGGTCAGCAGGTCGGCGGCCTCGGCCATGGTCATCCCCGAGGCACCGTCCCGGCCGCCGTCGACAATCACGAGCACGACGTCGCCGGCGCCGTTCCAGCCGACGAGCGAGCGGGGGTGCCGGCCATCGGTGAAGCTGTCGCCGGCGTCGGGGAAGGCCGGGTGCCCGCCGGCCAGGACGACGGGGTTGCCGCCGACGCTCTCCACCACGTCGACGGCGGTGCGGACATCGAGATGCAGCGTGGAGCTGATGCTGCCAGCGGCGGCCATGTCGGCCAGGGCGTGCAGCGTGGCCGCCGCCGAGCCGCTGGCCGCGAGGACGGCGCCGTCGGCCGGGATCGGGCCGGGATCGCTGCGGACGCCGACGATCTGGAGCGCCGTCGTCGCCCCGATCGCTCCGACCGCCCCGGTGGCCCGCAGGACGAGCTCGATGTCGGCGCCGTCGGGTGTGTCGCCGGCCCAGGCCGGCGTGTAGAGGTCGACGTCGCCGGGGTGGGGGTCGACGTTGACGCCTCCGACGGCGACCGTGCGGCCGTCGCTGGCGGTGACCGCGCCCGACCAGTCGAGCGGGCCGGCCTGGAGGTGGCCGTCGCGGGTGACGATCAGCTGGGCCCGTCCGGGGACCGGCGACCGGAGCAGGACGCCGCCGGCGACGACACCGCCCGCCGGTTCGCCGGTGGCGGGGTCGTGGAAGTCGGCGTTGATGCCGGCCAGGCAGCCGACCCGCCGGCACATGTCGCTCGGCAGCTCGCCGCCGGTGTTCTGGTGGGCGACGGCGTCGTGGCTGCTCACCACGGTGAGACGGGCGGCGCCGGGGGCGACGATGGCGACGTGCACGGATTGGGCGGGATCGGCCAGCGTCAGCACCTGGTGGTCGACGCCGGGGGCCAGCGGCGTCTCGCTCTGCGTCTGCCAGCCGGCCGGCACGGAGCCCTGGGCGCCGAACGCCGTGGCCGACAACAGCACGGCGAGGCCGGCCAGCAGGATCCGTCGAGAGGGGCGCACGACCACGGAGATTCGTGATCTGCGCGAACCTTCCTGTGGCCGCCGGACCGCCCGGCGCACGACGGGCGACAGCTCTGCCCGGATGGTTCCCCTGTCGTCCCGATCGCTCCCCGGCCGGTCCAGCCCGCCTTCAGTCAGCTGCATGCCCGCTGAAACCGCCGAACCGGGCAAAGGCGACGAGTCGTGCGCCCACCGGCAGGACGGCGGCGTCACAGAAGAGAATGCGATCACGAACCCCGACGAAGAATCCCCCTGCGGAGGTGCCGTGCGGCTGCTCGTGGTCGAAGACGAGCCGAAGATGTCCCGCCTGCTCCAGGCGGTGCTGCAGCGCGAGGGCCACGCCGTCGACAGCGTCGACAACGGCAAGGAAGCGCTGTGGATGGCGACGGAGTGCGACTACGACGCCATCGTGCTCGACGTGATGATCCCGCCCCCCGACGGGTTCGAGGTCTGCCGCACGCTGCGGGCCCAGGGCCGCTGGGCGCCGATCCTGCTCCTCACGGCCCGCGACGGCGTGAAGGACCGGGTCGACGGCCTCGACGCCGGCGCCGACGACTACCTCCCCAAGCCGTTCTCCTTCGAGGAGCTGTCGGCCCGGCTGCGGGCGCTGGTTCGCCGGCAGGCCACGGAGCGGCCGACCACGCTCGTCGTCGGCGACCTCGAGCTCGACCCCGCCACCCGGCGGGTGACCCGGGCGGGCACGGCGGTCAAGCTCAGCCCCAAGGCCTTCGCCCTCCTGGAGCTGTTCATGCGCCGGCCGAGCGAGGTGCTGTCCCGGGCGCTGCTGCTGGAACACGCCTGGGACTTCGCCTACGACGGTGACTCCAACGTGGTCGACGTCTACATCCGCTACCTGCGCGACAAGATCGACCGCCCGTTCGCCCGGGAGTCGATCGAGACGGTCTGGGGCGTGGGCTACCGCCTCAATCCCTAGGCGGATCGGGATGCTCCGGCCCCGGACGCTGCGGGCCCGGCTCGGGCTGGTCTTCGCCCTCACCACCATCGTGGTGGCCGCCGGCTTCGGGGCGGTGCTCCTCCATCAGGCCCGCCGCCAGCTGGCCATCGGCATCGACGAGGGCCTCGTGCCGGTGGCGACCAACCTGGCGCAGCGGGTCGCCACCGAGGGGCCGGCGGTCATCTCCGGCCCCAACCCCGAACTGGCGCCGCCCTCCGACGCCATCGCCCAGCTGCTGGGGCCGGACGGCCGGCTCCTGGCCTCCTCCTCGTTCCTGGGCAACGACCGGCCGCTGCTCCGGCCGTCCGGCGCCGACAAGGTGGCCCGGCTCGGCCGGACCGTCCGCCGCCAGGACAGCATCACCAAGGCGGCCGGCGGGACGGCGCCCGTTCGCATCCTGGCCGTGCCGGTGCAGGTGGCGGGGACGACCGACGTCCTCGTCACCGGCACCAGCTTCGACGAGTCGCTGCGGCTGGAGGAGGAGCTCGAGAAGGCGTTGATACTGGGCCTACCGATCCTGGCCCTGGCCGTGGCCCTCGGCGGCTGGTTGCTGACGGGAGCGATGTTCAAGCCCGTCCGGTCGATGATCGAGCAGGCCGACACGATCTCGACCCACGAGGCCGGCGAGCGGCTGGAGATCTCCGGCGGCGGCGCCGAGCTGCGGGCGCTGGCCGGCCGGCTGAACGCCATGCTCGACCGGATCGACGAGGCCGCCGTCCGGGAACGGGCCTTCCTCGACGACGCCAGCCACGAACTGCGCACCCCGATCGCCATCGTGCGCGGCGAGCTCGAGCTGGCCCGCGACCGGGTCTCGGGCGACCACGAGCAGCGGGCGACGCTCGACTCCGTGCTCGACGAGGTGGAGCGGCTGGAGCGGCTGGCCCACAATCTGCTGGTGCTGGCCCGCACCCGCAGCGGGACCCTGACCGCCGGGAACACGCCGGTCGACCTCGAGACGGTGCTGGACCGGGCCGCCCGGGCCATCGCCCGCCGGGCCGAGAACCGGCACGTGCAGGTGCGCTGCCTGGGGAACGGCGTGGTGAACGGCGACGAGTCGTCGCTGCAGCGGGCGGTGCTGAACCTCCTCGACAACGCCGTCCGCTACGCCGACTCCGAGGTCCGGGTCCACGTGGTCGAGGACCGCACCTTTGTCGACGTGACCGTGACCGACGACGGGCCGGGGTTCCCCGACGAGCTCCTCCCCCACGTGTTCGACCGCTACACCCGCGATCCCGGCAGCGGCGGCGGGATGGGCCTCGGCCTGGCGATCACCAGCGCCATCGCCGCCGCCCACGGCGGCCACGTGACCGCCGCCAACCGGCCCGGCGGCGGGGCCGAAATGCGGCTCAGGCTTCCGGCAGCCTGAGCGGGAGCGGGGCTCCGCCGAGAAAGGCGGCCAGCCCCGGCGTGGAGCGGACGGCGCCGTCGCGGTCCACGGTGAGGGCGTCGGCCCCGAGGCCGGCGACGAGTTCGAAGGCCGCAGCCGAACCCCGCAGCAGCACGGCCTTGGCCAGCACCTCGGCCGCCCAGCCCTCGGCGGCCACCACCGCCGCCAGCGTCAGGTCGCTGGCCGAGGGGGCGCCGGTCCAGGGGTCGATGAGGTGGTGGCGTGGTTGTCCGCCGGCGGTCCAGCGGCGACGCAGCGTCGTGGAGGTGGCCACCGCGCCGTCGTGGAGACCGAGGAGGGCGAGGGGCTCCGGTGAGGCGGGGTGCTCGACCGCCACGGTCCAGGCGGACGCGCCGTTCGGCGGCACGCCGGCCACCCGGAGGTCGCCGCCGAGATTGACGCAGGCGCCGGCCGCGCCGGCGGCCAGGGCCTCGGCGACCACGAGGTCGGCGGCCAGGCCCTTGCCGATGCCGCCGGGGTCGAAGCCCACGCCGGCCGGGAGCCGGACCCGGTCGCCCTCGATCTCGATGGCGGCCGCGCCGACGGTGAGCGGACTGGCGCCGGCGGCGCCGTCACGGTCGAGCAGTTCGAAGCTGCGGTCGTAACCCGCCCGGATGACGGCCCCGAGAACGGTGGGATCGAAGCGGCCGACGGTGACCCGCCAGGCTTCGACGGCCCGCTGCACGAGCAACAGGCCCTCGGGCGAGAGCGTCACCCACTCCCCCGCCCGGCGGGTCAGTCCGCTGATCTCGCTCTCGGGCCGGAACCGGCTCCAGAGGGCCTCGAGGTCGTCGATGCGGCGCCGGGCCCGGTCGGCTGTGCCGGGCGGCCCGCCGACGACGATGACGTGGGCGTCGCTGCCCATCGCCCGGAAGGCGACGTTCTCGACGGTCCGGTCCTCAGCTGCCATGGCTCCGGGTCGTGGCCGACGAGGAGGGGGTCGCCGCCACCGCCGACCACACCGACGTCGCGGCGTACGACGTCGTGGTCGTCGTCGTGGTGGTGACCTGGCGGGCCCGGCGGGCCGGCTGGGAACGGCCTTGGCGGCGCCGCCGATTCGTCAGTTGGCGCCGCTGTAGTCGGGCGGGAGGCGCAGCGTGTAGCCGACACCCCGCACGGTGTGGATCAGCGGCGGCTCGACGGCGTCGATCTTGTGCCGCAGGTAGCTGATGTACGTCTCCAGCACACTGGCGTTGCCGGTGAACGTGTAGTCCCAGACGTGCGCGAGGATCTGCTCCCGGGTCAGTACCCGGCGGGCGTTCGACAGGAGGTAGTGGAGGAGCTTGTACTCCGTGACCGTCAGCTCGATCAGCTTCCCGGCCCGCCACACGTCCCGCGTCTCCTCGTCGAGTTCCAGGTCGGCGTAGCTCAGCCGATGCTCGCCCGGCCCGACGGCCTTGGAGCGGCGCAGCACGGCCTTCACCCGCTCGATGAGCTCCTCGATGCTGAACGGCTTCGTGACGTAGTCGTCGCTGCCGAGCCGGAGTCCCTCCACCTTGTCCTGCGTGGTGTCGCGGGCGGTGAGGAAGATGATCGGCACCCGGCTGCCGGCTCCCTCGGCCTGCCGGAGCCGGCGGGCCACCTCGAACCCGTCGAGGTTGGGAAGCATCACGTCGAGGACGACGAGGTCGGGCCGGCGGCTCTCGATGGCCGACAGGGCGTCCCGGCCCGAGGCGGCCCGCTCCACCTCGAACCCGTTGAACCCGAGGCCCATGGCCAGCAGTTCGGTGATGTGCTCCTCGTCGTCGACGACGAGCACCCGGGGCTGGGCCTTGTCCCGATCGCTCACGGCCCCCATGCTACGGGCTCCTTCCGGCCTCCACAGAAGACTCGGAGCGAACTCCAAGGAAGGGCTGCGGACGGCCGGAGGCGTCGGCCCGATGGTGGGGACGTATGACGCTGCGCCTCCGTCTCGTGCTCGGTCTCGTCGTGCTGGTCACGGCGGGCCTGGCCGTGTTCGGGTTCGCCACCTACGAGCTGTACTCCCGATCCCAGTACGACCGGCTCGACGACCAGATCCGGGCGTCGGCGCCGGCGGTCGTGCCGCAGCTGGCCCGCAGCGCCGGGCTGACCCTGGCGGGGGGCAGCCCCGCCCAGGCCGGGTTCGGCGGCGGGCCCGGGCCGGGGCACGACGGCGGCCCCGGGGACGGGGCTCAGGGTGGCGGTGGCGACGGCGGCCCCGGCGGCGGACGGGACGACCACCACGGCCCGCCGCCGGTCGTCCCGCTGGTGGGCTACACCGAACTCCGGGGCGCCGACGGCGCCTTCGTCACCAGCGTGGCCCAATCGAGCACCGCGGCCGTCCCCACGCTCGACGCCACCATCGAGGCGACCCGTGCCGGCCGATTCTGGACGACGGCCTCCGCCACCGGTTCCGGCCACTGGCGGGTCTACGCCGGGCCGGCCGACGGTCTGGCCGGCGACACCGTCGTGGTGGCCGTGCCGACGACGGAGGTCAGCGCGGCGCTGCGCCGCCTCCTCCTCATCGAGGGCGCGGCCGGCCTGGCCCTGCTGGCCCTGCTGGCCGCCGGCGCCTGGCTGCTGCTGCGGCGGGGGCTGCGGCCGCTGGAGACGATGGCCTCCTCGGCCCGCTCGATCAGCGCCGGCAACCTGTCGGAGCGGGTCAGCCCGAGCGAGGGCCGCAGCGAGGTCGGCCAGCTCGGCCTGGCGCTGAACACCATGCTGGGCGAGCTGGAGTCGGCCTTCGCCGAACGGGACCGGACCGAGCAGCGGCTCCGCCAGTTCCTGGCCGACGCCTCCCACGAGCTGCGGACGCCGCTCACGTCGATCCAGGGCTTCGCCGAACTGTTCCGCATGGGCCAGGCCGGCGAGCCGCGGCCGGCCGCCGAGCCCGGCGTCGACCTGTCGGTCATCATGCGCCGCATCGAGGAGGAGTCGGCCCGCATGAAGACGCTCGTCGAGGACCTGCTGCTGCTGGCCCGGCTCGACCAGACCCGGCCGGTGGAGCGGGCACCGGTGGACCTCGCCGTCCTCGCCGCCGATGCCTGCAACGACGCCGTGGCCGCCGCCCCCGACCGGCCCGTCGCCCTCGACGCCCCCGAACCGGTCGTGGTCCTGGGCGACCGCGATCACCTGCGGCAGGCGATCGCCAACCTGGTGGCCAACGCCGTCCGCCACACGCCGGCCGGGACGCCCATCGAGGTCAGCGCCCGCCTCGTCGACGGCGCGGCCGGCATCGCCGTCCGGGACCACGGCGCCGGGCTCGACGACGAGGCCCTGGCCCATGTGTTCGACCGGTTCTGGCAGGGCGACGCCGCCCGCGCCGGCGCCGGCGCCGGGCTCGGCCTGGCCATCGTGGCCGGCATCGCCGCCGAGCACGGTGGCACCGCCACCGCCGCCAACGCCCCCGACGGCGGAGCGCTGTTCACGCTGCGCCTCCCGCTCCGGCCAACCGGCTGATCCCGGGTCTCGCGGTTGACAGCGGGGGACACGGGCCGGAGATTTGTCCCAGATGTTTCCGGGTACGACCGCCCCGTGGCTCCCGCCAGGACGACGTGATGCAGCAGATCCCCCTGGATGCCCGTGAGGTCCGAGCCGCGCTGCTGAAGCGCGTGGCGGCCAACCGGCTCACGCTGCGGGACACCATCACGAGGATCGCGGCCGTCCGGGTCGAGGCCGTCGACATCCGGACCCGGAGCGATCGGCTCCGCCAGGAACTGCGGCTCCAGTTCGATACGGCGGCCGAGCGCCTGGCCGAGTCGCGTCAGTGGCGGGGGGTCGAGGTCCCCACGGTCGCTCCGGTGGTGCCCCGGTACCGGCCCAACCGGCCGGATCCGCTGGACGCGGTGCGCCAGAAGCTCCACGAGGCCTATGCCGTCACCGGCGACCCGGTGCTCCGGGCCGAACTGCTGGCGTCCTACGACGGCTTCGCCCGGTCGCTGGCGCTCAAGTACCGCCACCGCGAAGCGCTCGACGACCTGATCCAGGTGGCCCGCATCGGGCTGCTCCACGCCATCGACCGCTTCGATCCCCGGCTCGGGCGCCCGTTCCCGCTCTTCGCCCGCATCACGATCACCGGCGAGTTGAAACGCCACATCCGCGACAAAACCTGGACGATGCGGGTTCCCCGCTCCCTCCAGGAGGACTACCTCAACGTCATGCGCGCCGTCGACGAGCTGACCACCGAGCGGTCCGATTCGCCGTCGATCGAGGCGCTGGCCGAACGGTGCGGGATGTCGGTCGAGCGGGTGGTGGAGGCGCTGGAGCTGCGGCTGAGCCAGCGGTCGCTGTCGATCGACATGCCGGCCAATCCCGGCTCGGACGAACCGATCATCGAGCTCGGCCAGGAGGACATCGGCTTCCGGCAGCTGGAGAACCGGCAGCTGCTGGCCCAGCTCCTCGGGCGGCTGCCGGAGCGGGACCGGCGGATCGTCGAGCTGCGCTTCATCGACGAGATGACCCAGTCGGAGATCGCCGCCACCGTGGGCGTCAGCCAGATGTGCGTCTCCCGGGTCCTCGCCCGGACCATCGGCCGTCTCCGGCTGTGGGCCCGTTCGGCCCTGAACTGACGGCCGTCACCACAGCGGAGGGGGCTCCCGGAGCAGCCGGGCCTCGCCCCGCAGCCGGACGGCCCGGGCCCGCTGAACCCCCGCCTCCTGGCGGATGTCGGACAGCGTCGAGCGCAGCGCCACCGCCGTGGCCCGGGCGTCGATGGCGTGGCGGAGGATCACCTCCCGCTGCGCCACCGTGGGCCGGCTCAGGGGACCTCTTCGGCCATCAGGATCACGCCGCGGATGTCACCGACGCGGTCGACGAGCGGGGTCAGCGACACCCGGCAGCGGAACTCCTTGCCCCGCCGGTTCGTGGCGGCCAGCTCGAGGACGTCGCCCGGGGAGACGCCGCTCAGGACCAACCGGATGGGCTCCCGGAGCTCCTCGACCGGGAGGCCGATGTCGAGGTTCAGGAAGTGCTGCCCTGGCGCCTCGTCGGCCCGGATGCCCCACAGCTCGGTCGATTTCCCGTTCCATACCGAGACCCGCAGGTCGCGGTCGATCACGACGAAGCCGCCCCGCTGGCTGATCAGCATCGACTCCAGGAAATCGTTGACCTGGTCGAGTTCGCCGGTGCGGTTCCGCAGCTCGTCGTTGATCGTCTGGAGCTCCTCGTTGGTGGAGTGGAGCTCGGCGTTCATCGTCTCGAGCTCCTCGTTGGTCGACTGGAGCTCCTCGTTGGTCGTCTCCAGCTCCTCGATCGTCGACTGGAGCTCCTCGTTGGTGGTCTCGAGCTCCTCGTTGGTCGACTGCAGCTCCTCGTAGGCGGTCTCCAGGTCGCGGTTGGAATGCTCCAGCTCATCCTGGAGCCGGCGGGAGAGCGACACGTCGACGAACGTCAAGGCCACGCCCTGCACGACCCCGCCGGCGTCGGTGACGGGCACGACGTGGATGTCGAGGGTGTCGATGGAGTCGGGCCCGTCCGTCCATCCGACCTGCTCCAGCACCAGCGGCCGCTCCTCCTTCTGGACCGACTCGAGCGCCGAGCGCAGCTCGGCCGGCCGGTAGGAGATCTCCAGGTCCTGGAACGGCCGGCCGATGTCGCCCGGGCCGAGGCCGAAGAGGCGGCGGGCCGTGGCGTTGGCCATCGCCACCGACCCCGAGCTGTGGACGACGACGACGGCGGTCGGCAGGGCGTCGGTGGTCAGCTCCCGCACCCGGCGGAAGTTGACCGGCGACTCCAGCGGCTCGTAGCCGGCCTCGGTGATGACCGACAGGCGCTCACGGAGCGTGCCCTTGGTGACCTTGACGAAGATCCGCCGTTTGTGGTCGACCGGGGAGAAGAGATGGCTGTGCGACAACAGCATCTCGGCCCGGCCGAGAAACAGGATCCCGTGCTCCTCGAGGGCGAAGTGAAGCCGGGCCAGGACGCGGGCCTGCGTCTCGGAGTTCAGGTACATGATCGTGTTGCGGCAGGCCAGCAGGTCGATGTGCGAGATCGGGGCGGCGTGGACGAGGTCGTGGCGCCCGAAGATGACCGTTCGCCGGAGGTCCTTGCGGAAGGTGTAGATCGTCCCGGACCGCTCGAAGTACCGCCCGACCAACTCGGCGGGCATGGCCGACACCGCCTTGGCGGAGAAGGACGCGTGGCGGGCCAGGGTGAGGGCCGACTCGTCGATGTCCGTTCCGTAGATCTTCACCCGTTCCCGCATCTCGTCGACGCCGAGGCTCTCGGCCAGGATGATGGCCAGGGTGTAGGCCTCCTCGCCGGAGGCGCAGCCGGCGCTCCACACCCGGATCGGCTCGGGGCCCGGCTTGTTCTCCAACAGGCCGGGGACGACCTCTGACGCCAGCACCTCCCAGGCGGCCGGGTCGCGGAAGAACCGGGTGACGTTGATCAGGATGGTGTCGAAGAGGGCGGTGAACTCCTGCGGATCGACCTGGAGGATGTCGAGGTACTCAGCGAACGTGTCGACCGCGACCGCCTTCATGCGGGCCGACACCCGCCGGATCAGGCTGGCGCGCTTGTAGCCCGTGAAGTCGAAGCCCCGGTTGCGCTTGATGTAGTCGAGGAGCTGCTCGAAGGCGTGGTGCTCCTGGCCCGTGAGCGCCGATTCCCCGTTGGGCCCGCTGCTGCCGTTGCCGTGGTCCTCGACGCCCGTGTCCGTCACGCTCCGACCCTCCCTCGTCGTCACGGTCCCGGCGGCCCGGATTCTCCCTCATCGGAGGGTTCACCGCCCGCCCACAGCACGGCCCGAAGGACCCCGGCCTGCCGACCGACCTCGGCCGCCTCGGCCCGGAAGTGCTCGGCGGTGATGTCGGCGTGGCGCACCTGCGCCCGCTCGGACAGCCGGCGGAACAGGGCGACGCGCTCCTCCAGCGCCCGGTAGGCCGTCCACAGGGCCGACTCCACATCGGACCGCTGAACGACGACGAGGCTCTCGGCCGAGAAGCCGTGCCCCACCCGGCACCGGTACCGGGGGAACCCCTCGGCCTCGATCTCCCACAGGCTCCCGTGACACTCGGGGCACGTGAAACCGGACACCGTCGCCGCGAGCGGCGGGTCGACCGGCGCCGACCAGGCGAGGTCGGGGTTGGCCCAGCGGAGTTCGGCATCGAGTTCGTCGGGCATCGTCTCCGACCGCGCTTCTCCTGACCGCTCGTGGCGGGCGAGCTTCGACAACAGATCGCCGATGTCCTTGACCGGCAGGACGTAGTCGGGGTGGTCGCCGGCCAGCGCGCTCTGCGGCATCCCCCGGAACATCGCCTCGTCAGGATCCTGGACGATGGCGAGGCCGCCCCGGTCATGGATGGCCCGCAGCCCCGCCGTCCCGTCGTCGCGGGTACCGGAGAGGACGACCCCGGCGACACGGGGGCCGTAGCCGGCTGCGGCCGTCCGGAACAGCGTGTCGACCGACGGCCGGTGCCCGTTCTCCTTGGGCCCGTTGACCACCCGGACCCGCCCTCGGGACAGAATCATGTGGTGGTCAGGCACGGCCACGTAGATGCGGTTCGGTTGAACGGGATCCCCGTCGACGGGATGGTCCACGGGCAGCCTCGTGTGCCGGGCCAGGATCCTGGGCAGGGCGGTCGAGGAGTGCGGCCCCATGTGCAGGACGATGAGGACGGCGGCCGGCAGATCCTCGGGGAGGTCCGCCACCAGGGTGCTGAGCGCCTCGACTCCGCCGGCCGACGCCCCGACCACGATGATGTCCTGCCCGCCCATCGGCCGTCCTCTCGTTGTGAGCCGGCCGTTGGCAGCCTAGGCCCGTTTCAATCCTGTCGGCGCCCGCGGCTTCGGCGCACCAGCATCAGCATCACGAGGACGGCGCCGGCGATCAACACCGCCCGCTGCGGGTCGATCCCCTTCTCCCGCAGCCGGTCGATCTGCCGTTCCGCCTGGAGCTTGGGGCTCAGGCGCTCGCCGATGGCGTCGACCGTCGACGCCATGTCTTCCCGGGTGCGTTCGATGTCCTCCCTCAGCTCATCTGCTGCTTCGCCCACGCCACGTCCTCCTTCAGGGTCTCGACCGTCTGCTCGGGGACGGGCTTGATGGTCTTCAGCCGCTGCCGGCCGAAGGCCAGGAGGGCCAGGGCGACAACGCCGTAGGCGCCGCCGACGATGAGGAAGCCCACGCCCTCGGGGAGGACTTCGGCCAGCCCCCAGGCGGCAGCGAACGAGAGCAGCAGCAGGGCCAACAGCCCGAAGACGCCGGCCGCGCCGAGCGAGGCGCCGGCCGTCCCCGCTTCCCTGGCCGACTCCTTCAACTCGACCTTGGCCAGCTCGACCTCGTCGTGCATCAGCTTGGAGAGGTCGGTGGTGAGCCGGGAGAACAGATCCCCCAGGCTTTCCGGGTCCGCCTGCACATCGATCCGTCGTTCCATCTGGTCCATCTCCGTCCTCCTTCGCTGTTTTCGCCTTACCCCCCACGGTGCCGCCTCACGCAGTGTCCACTTCGTTTCTCGAGCGGGCGGGACGGGTAGTCCCCGGGCGCGATGAGCGTGAAGAGCTGGCCTGTCCTCCGGCAGCTGAGCCGCGGCGATGTCCGGGGCCTCGGCCTCACCGCCCGGTCGCCGCGATCCGAGGAGCTGCGAGCCCGCACCGAGACCGCGGCGCGCGTCGTCCCCTCGGTCTGCCCCTACTGCGCCGTCGGCTGC
This sequence comes from Acidimicrobiia bacterium, assembly GCA_025934385.1. The sequence continues at coordinate 12,782 of JAICYE010000006.1, forward strand.
GGACAGCGGATCTTCGTGCAGGACGGCCGGATCACCCAGATCGAAGGCGACCCCGAGAGCCCGATCTCCCGAGGACGGCTGTGCCCCAAGGGCGCCGCCACCCGCACGTTGGTCCAGGCGCCGGGGCGGGAGTACAGCGTGAAGTACCGGCGGGCCCACGGCACGGAGTGGGAGGAGCTCCCGCTCGAGCGGGCCATGGACATGATCGCCGACCGGGTGATCGGGGCGAGGGCCTGGGGCTGGCAGGACCGGGACGCCGACGGCCATCCGCTGCGGCGCACCGTGGGCTTCGGGGGCCTCGGCGGCGCCACCCTCGACAACGAGGAGAACTACCTCATCAAGAAGCTGTTCACCGCGCTGGGGGCCATCCAGATCGAGAACCAGGCCCGGATATGACACTCCTCCACGGTCCCCAGTTTGGGGACCTCCTTCGGCCGGGGAGGGGCCACGACCTTCCAGCAGGACCTGGCCAACGCCGACGTCATCGTGATCCAGGGCTCGAACATGGCCGAGTGCCACCCGGTCGGCTTCCAGTGGGTGGTCGAGGCCAAGCAGCGAGGGGCGACGATCATCCACGTCGATCCCCGCTTCACCCGCACCAGCGCTCTGGCTGACATCCACGTCCCGCTGCGGGCCGGCTCCGACATCGCCTTCCTGGGCGGGATCGTCAACTACATCCTGGAGAACGGGCGGGAGTTCCGCGACTACGTCGTCCACTACACCAACGCCGCCACGATCATCGGCGACGACTTCCGCGACACCGAGGACCTCGACGGCTTGTTCTCCGGCTGGGACGGGGAGAAGGGCGAGTACGACGTGACCTCCTGGCAGTACGCCGGGATGGAGCTCCAGGCCGCAAGCGGGATCCGCAAGACGGCGGCCGGCGGCGAGATGACCGGCGGCGGTGGCGGCTCGGGCCTCGACCACCCGGAGAAGAAGCAGCGGGACATGACGCTGGAACACCCCCGCTGCGTCTTCCAGCTGCTCCGGCGGCACTTCTCCCGCTACACGCCGGAGCTGGTGGAGGACATCTGCGGCGTGCCGCGGGAGCTGTTCCTCCAGGTGGCACAGGCCTTGTGCGACAACTCCGGGCCGGACCGGACCGGCGCCTTCTGCTACGCCGTCGGCTGGACGCAGCACACCGTCGGCGTCCAGTACATCCGCACCGCGGCCATCATCCAGCTGCTGTTGGGCAACATCGGCCGGCCCGGCGGCGGCATCATGGCGCTGCGGGGCCACGCCAGCATCCAGGGCTCGACCGACATCCCGACGCTCTACGACCTGCTGCCCGGCTACCTGCCGATGCCGCACTCCGGGGAGTCCTGGGACCTCGCCAGCTACGTGGAGAACCACGGGTCAGAGGGCGGCTACTGGGCCCACTTCGGCCGCTACACCGTCAGCCTGCTCAAGGCGTGGTGGGGCGAGCACGCCACCGCCGACAACGACTTCTGCTGGCACTACCTCCCGTTCATCTCGTCGGGGCACTCGGCCTATGACACGGCCCTCGCCATGCTCGACGGGAAGGTCAAGGGGTACATGATCCTGGGCGAGAACCCGGCGGTGGGTTCGGCCAACTCCCGCCTCCACCGCCTCGCCCTGGCCAACCTCGACTGGCTGGTGGTGCGGGACTTCACCGAGATCGAGTCGGCCGCCTTCTGGCACTCCGGCCCCGAGATCGAGACCGGCGAACTCCGCACGGAGGACATCGGCACCGAGGTGTTCTTCATGCCGGCGGCGGCTCACACCGAGAAGGACGGGTCGTTCACCAACACCCAGCGGCTGCTGCAGTGGCACGAGGCGGCCGTCGAACCGGAGGGCGACTGCCGTTCCGAGCTGTGGTTCACCTACCACCTCGGCCGGATCATCCGGGAGAAGCTGGCCGGCTCGAGCGACGAGCGGGACCGGCCGGTCCTCGATCTCACCTGGGACTACCCGACGCTCGGCCGCCTCGCCGAGCCCGACGCCGAAGCGGTGCTCCGGGAGATCAACGGTTGGGACGCCAAGGGGCACCCGCTGTCGTCGTACACCGAACTGAAGGACGACGGCTCGACGCCGTGCGGCTGCTGGATCTACTCCGGTTGCTACACCGGCGGCGAGAACGGGCCGCGACGCCGGCGCCATCCCGACCCGGATGACCACATCGCCCCGGAGTGGGGCTGGGCCTGGCCGGCCAACCGGCGGCTGCTCTACAACCGGGCCTCGGCCGACCCGTCCGGCCAACCGTGGTCGGAACGGAAGCGCTACGTGTGGTGGGACGCCTCGGAGAAGCACTGGACCGGCGTCGACGTCCCCGACTTCAAGGCCGACATGCCGCCCGACCACCGCCCGGAGGAGGGCGCCACCGGGCCCGAGGCCCTGGCCGGCGACCAGCCGTTCGTCATGCAGGACGACGGCGTGGGCTGGCTCTACGTCCCCACCGGGTTGAAGGACGGGCCGTTCCCGACGCACTACGAACCCCACGAGTCGCCGGTCCGCAACCCGCTCTACGGCCAGCTGGCCAACCCCGCCCGGGAGCGCCACCCCCGGGCCGAGAACCCCTACCAC